>JAUVFY010000006.1 GCA_030594025.1 Deltaproteobacteria bacterium
CCCCCAGACCCCTTTCCTAAAACTTTTAATTGAAGCAAAGTATGTATTTTTAGTCTGCCTTATACCTTATATAAGGTTACTGGAGACCCTTAATTAAAAATTTTTGAAGGGAGTTTGAGGGAAACTTTTTACAAAAAGTTCCCCTCAAAGGGTTTCCCCCAGCCTCAAGTCTTTAAAGCCTTTGCACCGATGTCGCGGCGGTAATAGGCGCCCTCCCAGGAGATCTTCTCTACGGCCTTGTAGGTCTTCTCTATGGCGTCTTTTATGCTGTCAGCAACACCTGTCACCCCGAGGACCCTTCCGCCCGAGGTGACGATATTGCCGTCCTTACTTGCCGTACCCGCGTGGAAGACGACAACGTCTTCCATACCTCCGGCCTCTTCGAGCCCTTTAAGCACTATACCCTTTTCATAGCTCTCTGGATAACCTCCCGAGGCCATCACAACGCATACGGCGGCCTTCCCGCCCCAGTCGAGTTTTAATTTGTCGAGCCCTCCTTCAGCAGCCGAAAGAAGGACAGGTAGAAGGTCGTCCTGAAGGCGCATGAAGATGGGCTGCGCCTCGGGATCGCCGAAGCGGCAGTTGAACTCAAGGACCTTCGGTCTGCCCCCGGCTATCATGAGGCCCGCATATAGTACCCCGGTGTAAGGCCGGCCCGCTTTGTCCATGGCCTTTATTGTGGGGACCATAATGGTATCCATTATCACCTGTTCAAGTTCGGGGGTTACGAGCGGCGCAGGCGAGTAGGCGCCCATGCCACCGGTATTCGGGCCCCTGTCCCCTTCGTATATGGCCTTGTGGTCCTGGGCGGGCGCAAGCGGCAGGACCGTCTCGCCGTCGGTTACGGCGAGGAATGAGGCCTCCTCACCAGTGAGAAACTCCTCCACGACGACCCTGCTACCGGCCGTGCCGAAGGCCTTTTTCTCCATTATTAGCTCTATGGCCTCGAGGGCCTCGTCCTTAGTATTGCATACAATGGCCCCCTTGCCCCCGGCCAACCCGTCGGCCTTTATAACGACGGGCACGGGGTGGCCTTCTATGTAGTCCCTCGCAGGACCGGGCTCTTCGAACTTTTTATATTTAGCCGTGGGTATGCCGTAGCGCTCCATTAGTTCCTTACAGAAGACCTTACTCCCTTCGAGCTCCGCGGCCTCCCGCGTTGGCCCGAAGATTTTAAGGCCCGCATAATTGAAGGCATCGACGATTCCCAGAGTAAGCGGCAGCTCGGGCCCCACGACCGTGAGGTCTATGCCCTCTTTAAGTGCGAATGCCTTGAGCCCCTCGATATCGTCGGCCTTTATGGGTACGTTCTCACCGTGAATGGCGGTCCCCGGGTTTCCCGGGGCGGTGAATATTTTCGTTACTGAATCACTCTGCGCGAGCTTCCATACGAGTGCGTGCTCCCTTCCGCCGCTACCGATAACGAGTATTTTCATCCGTCCTTAAGACTCCTTTTTAAGTTAAAATTTTCCTTGCTTTCCTCCCACCACTCCTGCCATTTTTCAGGGTCTTCACCAAAGTCTTTCCCGGTTAATTTTCTGAGTAAGGCCGCCACACCTTTACGAACCTTTGGATCATCATCCTTCAAGGCGTTATAAGTGGTTCAACTGTCCTGGGGAAACCTTTTCGTAGTCAGTGTTTCCTCAATTCCCCTCCAAAGATTTTAGTTCCTGAGGAGTCCCCCATAAGGGGGGCTACTCAGGAAGAACTGAAAGTTTTTGAAAGGAGCTTGAGGAAAACTTTTTACAAAAAGTTTTCCTCAATGCCTGAAGTGTCTTGTGCCGGTAAATACCATCGCGATATCGTGCTCATCAGCGGCCTTTATGACCTCTTCGTCCCTCATCGACCCCCCGGGCTGAATTATGGCCGTTATGCCGTGCGTGGCCGCGAGGTCCACGTTGTCCCTGAACGGGAAGAAGGCGTCCGAGGCCATTACACTCCCTTTTATCTCCAGGCCCGCGTCCTTTGCCTTCATCGCGGCTATCCGGGTCGAGTCTATCCGCGACATCTGTCCGGCCCCGATTCCTATGGTCTGCGTGCACCTGGCGACAACAACGGCGTTACTCTTAACGTGCTTTACGACGTTCCAGGCAAAAATCAGGTCTTCGAGCTCGGTCTCGGTTGGCCCCCTCTGGGTCACTGTCTTGAGGTCCGATGCGCTTTCTATGTCCGGTGTCTGAAGGAGAAACCCGCCGGAGACCGTTTTGAGCTCGACCTGGGCGGAGCCCAGTTTAACAAGCTTACCCGTTTCCACTACCCTTAGATTCTTCTTTTTCGTGAATATCTCGAGTGAGCCTTTTTCAAATGCAGGGGCGACTACGGCCTCGAGGAATATCTCTGTCAGGAGTGTTGCGAGCCCCTTTGTGACGGTCCCGTTAAGACCCACGATGCCGCCGAAGGCTGATTTACTGTCACAGGCAAGAGCCTTTTTGTATGCACTTACGAGTCCCTGCTTGCTCATGGCCGCGCCGCAGGGGTTATTGTGCTTTATGATGACCGCGGCCGACTCGTGGAACTCGCTGGCGAGGGCCATGGCCGAGTCGAGGTCCAGGATGTTATTGTAGGAGAGTTCCTTGCCCTGGAGTTTTTTTGCCCCGGAAAGCGTACCCGTAGGGGAAGGGGGCTCGGGGCCCTGGTAAAACGCGGCGGCCTGGTGGGGGTTCTCGCCGTACCTCAGGTCTTGAATCTTTTTTAACTGCACCGTATATGTCTCGGGGAACCTCCGGGCCTGCCCGTCCCCGGCAACGCCCCCCAGGTAGTTAGAAATCGCCCCGTCGTATCTCGCGGTCATTTGGAAGACCTTCTTTGCGAAGGCGAGCCTTGTCTTGTCTGAAAGGGCCCCGCCAGTTTCTTTCATCTCCTCCAGGATGCATTCGTAATCTCCCGGGTCGGTCACGCAGGCGACATAATTAAAATTCTTCGCAGCGGCCCTTATCATCGTGGGCCCTCCTATGTCTATGTCCTCTATGGCCTCCTCGAGGGTGGCGCCTTTTTCAATTGTTTTTTCAAAGGCATAGAGGTTTACAACGACCATGTCGATGGGCAGAATCCCGTGGGTCTGCATCTCCTTTGCGTGCGCCTCGTTTTCGCGCATGCCGAGTATCCCGCCGTGGATCTTAGGGTGCAGGGTCTTGACCCTCCCGTCGAGCATCTCCGGGAACCCGGTATAGGAGGAGATGGGAATGACCTGTACGCCGTTTTCATCCAGGAGCCGGGCCGTACCCCCGGTGGATATTATCTCCACTCCCATCCCGGCCAGCGCCTTTGAAAACTCCACGATCCCGGTCTTGTCGGTAACACTTACTATGGCCCTCAGAATCTTCTTCATGCTGCCGCCTTTCTGGGTGTTTTATCGTTTTTAAATTTTTAAATTAAAAGTTCACGTTTGCAAGGAATTCCCGTTCAAAGTGTGCGCTCCCGGAAAGGGGGACGTACTTTGCGCTCCTTGCTATCTCTTCGGCCTCGGTCCTTTTATCCGAAGCGAGGGCGAGCCTTGCACCATCGAGTGCCGCATCCCCCACCGGGGTTACCTTGTCTAACCATTCTCTTTCCAGAACCCCTATTGCGCTGAGCCCTGCCTTGTCGAGATTGCTGCCGAAGGCCCCCGCGATGTAGACCCTGTCAATATTCCGGGGTTCGAGTTTAGCCTTTTTAAGAACAACATTTATGCCGGCCCTCAAAGCCGCCTTCGCCACCTGAAGGGCCCTTATATCGTCCTGGGTAAGGCTTATCTCCCCACGGGTGTCCCTGTAGAGGACGAAGGAGTTCGCACATTTGCCTTCCTTTATATGATAGGAAAGGTTCGTGGGGACCTCCTGGCTGCTGCGTATCCTTCCCGAGGGCTCTATGACACCCGCCTTTAGAAGCACGGAGGCAGCGTCCACAAGGCCTGAGCCGCATATGCCTTTCGGGGAAGAAGTGCCTATTGTGTCGAGCCTTATCCGGTCCCCTTCGAGATTTACCCCTTGGATGGCCCCGTTACGTGCTCTCATCCCGTCTTTTATCTCACCGCCCTCGAACGCAGGGCCCGCGGGCGAGGAGGCGCAGAAAAGGGCCTCCGGGGTACTGAGGACTATCTCCGAGTTCGTACCGATATCCAGCGCAAGCGCCCTTTCAGCTCTTTTTTTATCTTTTTTATCTTTATGGAGGCCCAGCGAGAGTATTACGGCCACCGTGTCGCCCCCGACAAAACCGCCTATGACCGGGAAGGTATAGAGTGTCGCCCTTGGGCCCAGGTCCAGCCCGGCCGTGCTTGCATTGAGCTCACGCGATTCCTTGAACGCCGGCTTGTATGGGGCCCTTCCGAGGGGCTCGGGCGAAATACCCAGGAATATGTGCTCCAGTACTGTGTTACCCGCAACGGTAACCTTCTCGATGGCCTGCTTTTTCGGAGTTGAGCTTTCTACGAGCTCCTCTATTAACCCGTTAAGGGCGCCCACGAGGCAGTTTTTAAGCTCTGAAAGTAGGCCCGGGTCTTCGCTTATCACCCTGATCCTGGAGACTACGTCTTCGCCCCACCTCTGTTGTGGGTTTTTAACGGAATGGGTCTTTATGGTCCTCCCGTCCGAAAGTCCCACGGAGCTCCCAGCAACAGTGGTGGTCCCTATGTCGAATGCTATGCCCAGAGGCTCGCTTTTCGGGGTCACTGAACTAAAACCTTATCCATGAGGGAATAAAACGGCGCAGGGTTCGCTCATTAACTGTTTTTTTACAGGTTTTTCGCAGAACCTATCCATGTAAGTGTACGAGAACAGCCGTTGCTGAACGTTTTTTGCAGCCCTGGAGGCAACTAAAAACTTATCGGGGGGGCGTTGGTTAAGAGGTACTTTAAGTCGTCGTCCTCAAACCGGAAGCCTATGCCGAAATAGACCGATTCCAGGTCGACCCTGCTTATAAAGTCGTCATAACCTGCGGTAAGGAAGAAAAACCTGTTGAGGTTGTAAGTGGCGCCGACCTTAAGGTGCGGGTTACGCTCCTCGTCGAAGTCAAAGGCCTCGAGGGTGAACTTCAACCTGTCTTCGAAGAGGTGGTAGTCAACGCCCACTCCGCCGGTGCTCTCGATTACCCCGCCCCTGAGCGTAATGTCCCAGAACCTCTTGGCTATCTGGGCGGAGAATTCTATATCGTCACTTATCTTGGTCTCTTTGATCATTTGCGGGACCCCGTCTACGATCGTCTCGACCTCTTTGGTCTCCACGTGCCCCCTGGGGTCGTCCACCACCTCAAACAGGTAGTATTTGTCCGCCTTGGGCTGGATCTTGAGCGAGAAGTAGCTCTTCACGTCATTCTCGTCGAAGAGGTATTCGCCCCTGTAGCCTACGAAGAACCTTAATTCCTCGCTCTTCTTTATGACCTTGCTTACGCCCTCGAGGGTCGTGCTCAGGTCTTCGTATATGGTTGGTTCGTTTATGAGCTTCGCAAGGGTGCCTTCACCCTTGTCGAGCTTCTCTGCGACGCTGCCCATCGTGGCCGCCGTATCCCCTATGGTTGCCGTCGCATCTTTTATGTTTTTAACGGCGTCTTCTATGACGGTCGCCGTATCGCTTATCCTCGGGCCAACATCGGCTGCGACCCTTTTTACCGTGTCCATCGCCTCTTCGAGCTTGGCGGAAGCGACCCTCAGGTTCTCTACGCCTGCCTTGAGGTTACCTCTGTTTTCGTTTATGACCTTGTTGAGGTTTTCCGTGACCTCTATGAGCCCCTTGGTAACCCTGGGGGTATCATCTCTAAGGCTCTCAGAAAATGCGTCAATGTTCGTCAGTATCCGTGCAAGCTTCTCCTCGTGTTCCTGGATTACCCGGTTTGTCGCCGTGGTTATATCCTCGAGGTTTGTGACGATGTTCCTAAGCGTGACCTCCCCCTCCTTTCCGCCGAGAACAGAGCTCAGGGTGGCGCTTACCTGTTTGATGTCTTCGGAGGCCTCGCCAAGGATAGTGAGGAGCCTGTCCATGTCGATGTAGGTCCTTACACGGGTAATCTCTTCGCCTTGTTTGAGGACCGGTGCATCAGGCGCGCCGGGGATAAGGTCAAGGTACCTTTCTCCGAGGAGCCCCTTTGTTTTTAGAACGGCCGTGAAGTCTCTCCTGACCTTGACATCGGGCCTTAGCTGAAGGATAAGTTTCGCCTTGTTATCCTCGAGCTCGATCTTCTTTACCCTTCCGACCTCCACTCCAGCGATTCTCACCGATGCGTCCTGGTCAAGGCCTGCCGCGCTGTCGAGCTTTACCACGAGCGCAATGCCCTCTTCTCTTGCGAATTGAAAGCCGCCCAGCCTCAGCGACATGTAGGCGAGGATAAGGATGCCCATGAAGACGAAGAGTCCCACCTTGGCTTCGGTGCTGAGTCTTATCCGTGCCATCCTGTTTCTCCATACACAGGCATTTTAATTATAAGCATCCGGAACAACCGTTTTAAAAAACATCAATAGACCTTTATGGGGCCCTCGGCACTTCCTTCGAGGAACTGCTTGAGGACCGGGTTCGGGTTTTTTTTTATATCCTCGACGGTCCCCTTTGCGATAATCTTTCCCTGGTGGAGCATGGCCACCATGTCGGCTATCTTGTATGTAAGCTGTATATCGTGGGTTATGACTATATAAGTGGTCTTTAACGCCCTCTGGGTCTCAAGCATTAATTCCGCCACGGAATCCGCCATTATGGGGTCCAGGCCCGTGGTGGGTTCGTCGAAGATTACTATTTCAGGGTCCATGACTATGGCCCTTGCCAGTCCGACCCTCTTTTTCATCCCGCCGCTTAAGTCTGCGGGCATCATCCCTTCAATGCCCACGAGCCCCACCCTGTGCAGCTTTTCGGCCACAACCTTCATGACCTCGTCGTCGTGTAGGCCGGTATGTTCCTTGAGCGGGAAGCCTACGTTTTCCGCCACGGTCATGGAGTCGAAAAGGGCGGAGCCCTGGAAGAGCATGCCGAAGTGCTTCCTCAGTTCGTTAAACTCCCTCTCCCTCAAGGCCGTTATCTCTTTACTGTCGAGCAGTATCTTCCCACTATCGGGCCTTAAAAGGCCGATTATGTGTTTTATGAGAACACTTTTACCTTCACCGCTTCTACCGATGATTACGGTAATCTTGCCCCGCTCTATGGCGAGGTCCACCCCGTCGAGGACCTTTTTGGAGTTGAAGGATTTTTTAAGTCCTATAATTTCTATCATAGCGACCCTCGGATGGCAAGGCTACAGTAAGGCGGACGTCATGAGGTAGTTGAAAGCGAGTATGAGAACGCAACCGAGAACGACCGCGTTCGTCGCCGCCTTTCCAACACCCTCCGCCCCCCCGGTGGTGTAAAAACCATGATAGCATGCCGTAAGCGAAATTATAAGGCCGAACACGATGGACTTGTAAAGACCGTAGAAGAGGTCCTCCACATTTACGAAGTCCATGGTCCTGCCCATGTACACGCCGGGGTTTATGTCCAAGAGATGCACCCCCACGAAGTATCCTCCCACGACCCCGACGAAGTCCGTGATGACCGTCAGGAAGGGCAGCATCAATACACCGGCTAAGATCCTCGGCACCACGAGGTGCTTTATGGGGTTCACACCCATGGTATGGAGGGCGTCTATCTGCTCGGTGACGCGCATGGTGCCCAGCTCGGTAGCCATGGCCGAGCCCGCCCTCCCGGAGACCATAAGCCCGGTAAGGACGGGGCCGAGTTCCCTTGCCATGCTCAAGGCAACGGTGGGCCCGACGAGGCTTTCCGCTCCGAACCTCTTCAATGCGTTAAAACTCTGGTACGCGAGGACCATCCCGGTAAAAGACCCGGTGAGTACTACCACAAACAGGCTCTTCACGCCCACGAACTCCATCTGCTTGAAGATATTGCGAAACTTTATGGGCGGGGTAAAGGCGTAGATTGAGGCGTGGAAGAGCATGAGGGCCATAAGGCCCGTGTTCGTGACGAGAGCCCCGGCCATCTTGCCCAATCTTTCGAGAAGCTCCCTCATACTACTAACCTCGGGACCCTTTGAGAGATGTTGCAGAATATCTCGTAGGGCACGGTGCCGGCCTTCTCGGCTACCTCCTCTACGGTTATTTCATCTTCGCCCTGTGCACCTATTATAACGACCCTGTCGCCCACGCTCACACCCTCTATGTCGGTTACGTCCACCATCGTCAGGTCCATGCAGACAAGCCCCACGATGGGCGCCCTCTTGCCCCTTACCAGGACATGACCCTCGTTAGAAGAAAGGCTCCTCGGCACGCCGTCGCCGTAACCCATGGGCAAAGTGGCGATCATGCTTTCTCGCCTGGTTACGAAAGTCCTCGAGTAGCTCACGGGGAAACCCGCAGCGACATGGTTCAGCTGCAGTATCTGGGTCCTTATACTCATTACGGGTTTCAGGTTTATCATCTTCTTGAATCTCGGGGCCGGATAGGAGCCGTAGAGCATAAGGCCGGGCCTTATGAGGTTGAAGTGGGATTCCGGGGAGTCCACTATGGCCGCGCTGTTGCCCATGTGTATCAAGGGGGGATCGTATCCCAGGCCCTGGATAATCCCAAGGACCTTCAAGAAAAGGTCGAGCTGCTTGCGTGAAAAATCCTTGTCCGCATTATCCATTTCGGCGAAATGCGACATCACCCCTTCCACCTCAAGAGATCCATATGCCTTGAATTCCTGGAAAAAGTTGACTATCCGGCGCGAAAGCAGCCCCAGGCGCCCCATGCCGGTATCTATCTTTATGTGTACTTTTTTCCTGGTCCCGGTCTTCTCGGCTTGAGCGTTAACAAGGAGCGCCGTTTCCAGGTCCCATACGACCGGGGTGAGCTCATAATCAAAGACCTCTTTTATCTGGTCCGGATAAACCCCGCCGAGGAGCACTATGGGGTTCTTTATGCCCCCTTTCCTGAGCTTCACCCCTTCTTCGGAGACGGCCACACCGAAGTACTCACAGCCCAGTGCTTCAAGTGTCCTTGAAACTTCAACGTCGCCGTGCCCGTAGGCATTAGCCTTGACCACGGCCATGAACATCGTCCCGGAAGAGACCCTTTTTCGAAGCTCCTGGTAGTTATGTTTAAGCGCGGCTCTGTCTATGAGCGCCACGGTGGGCCTGTTCCCCAAAACGGACCTCCCAATAGGAAAAATCAAGCTAAACTCATACACTAAATAGCATTATACCATTGTCATGTAAAGGGAAAATTGGAATGGAGTGAAGCGCGGTCACGCGCGCAATGAAGTTTTTATCTTTTTATCTTTTGTGAGCGGAAAGAGAATGAAATTGGTCAGTTTCTGGCCTGAAGCGCAAGCTGTGGGGAGTGCTTCGCGGAGAGGGTCTTCTGGAGTTTTTTAATCGCCGCGGACTCTATCTGGCGGACCCTTTCCCTGGTAACTCCGAGGCTCTCGCCGATTGAGTTGAGGCTCTCTGGCTCCTCCGCCATGACCCTTTTTTCTATTACATACTTTTCCTTTTCGTTCAAAAGCGCTAACGCGTTTTTGACGTCACCTTTTACGATAGAGTTCTCTTCGGCTTCAGCTAAAACCTCCTCCTGCCCGGCCTTCAGGTCCCCGAGCGAGTCGAGATGGGTCGCCTCGTCGTCGTCGCCGAGAGGGGTGTCGAGGGAAAGGTCAGTTTGGTAAAGGTCTTCTGCGCGCCCGGCAATGCCGGGTGTGGGCTCATTCGAAGTTGCCTGCCTGTAGAAAAGGCGCTTTTTAAGGGCCCTGGAGTTCCTTCTTACAAGAGACTTCGTCCTGATTATAAAATCCTGGATAAAGGACCTTATCCACCATACGGCATATGTTATAAGACGCACTCCCTTGTAGGGGTTGAATTTTTTAACCGCCGTCATGAGCCCCAGGTTGCCCTCCTGAATGAGGTCCCTCAGGCTGCAGCCGTAGTTACGGTACTCGTAGGCTATCTTTACAACGAACCTCAGGTTAGAGGTTACGAGCTTGTGGGCGGCATCCAGGTCCTTTGTCTCGTTATAGCTAAGAGCGAGCTCGTGCTCCTCCTCCTTCGTAAGGACCGGGAAGCGGTTTATCTCCGCCATATATGTATCGAGCGTGTCCGAAAGTACTGGTAGACTCATCTTTTAGTTGCCCTCCAGTATTAGCACTCCTGATTTGAGAGTGCTAATATTTTACAGCCAAATCGGCGAAATGTCAACAAAATCGCAGGGTTTCGCATAAACAAAGACCAGGGACGCAGTCCTTTGCAGGTCCCCGGTCCGGGTTTTTAAACCCCCTGGATTACATGAAGCCACCCGCAAACTGGAACAGAAGTATCAATGATACGATCAGTGCATAGATGGTGAGCGATTCCATGAAGGCGAGACCGAGCAGCATCGTGGTTAAAAGTTTGCCCGACGCACCGGGGTTCCTCGCCATCCCCTCGCAGGCCCCCCTGACGGCATTGCCCTGGCCCAGGCCCGGACCGAAGGTCCCGAGACCGATGCCGAGGCCTGCGGCAAGGAATATGGCCGCAAGCACGATGCTGTTTCCTGCTGAACCGCCCTCCTCGGCTGCCCAGGCCGCGGTAGTTCCGGATAGGAGGACCACCAGGCTTATTAATCCAACAATTAACCTTCTCATTATGTCACCTCCTGATAGTTTAAGGGTAAAAAACCCGCGTTTCGTCATGCAAAAATCTGACCCCGATTCGTTAAAGACTTATCAGTGCGCCTCCTCGAGCGCGCCCCCTATATAGGCGGTTGCAAGCAGTGCGAATACGAATGCCTGTATGATGACCACAAGTACACCGAGTGCCGTTACTACTGCCAGCAGAGGATAGGTATAGGGCATAAGTAAAAGGAGCACCAGCACCATCAGTTCGTGCCCCATCATGTTTCCAAAAAGACGCATGGAAAGGGATACGGGCCTTGCCAGGTGCCCGATGAGCTCTATGGGTACCATAATCGGCGCAAGCCACCACACCGGGCCGACAAAGTGCTTTAGATACCCTATCCCGTGCTCCCTTAGTCCTATGATGTGGGTAGTAACGAACACTATAAGTGCGAGGCCGAGAGTAGTGTTGAGGTTCGCCGTAGGGGGCGCCAGCCCGGGGATGAGCCCGAGTGCATTGGATATAAGGATGAATATAAAGAAGGTCAATATCAATGGTACGAACTTCCGGCCCCTTTCGCCCATGACTTCTTCGGCGAGCCCCGCGAAAGTCTCAAAGATGAGTTCAACTATGGATTGGACCTTGCCCGGGACGAGTTCCAGCTTGCCCTTGATGACGTAGGAGAAGATACAGAGACCTATGCTCACATAGAGCATTAACGCCGTATGTACCTCGAGGCCGAAGGTCGGAAGAATGGTGTGCAGCATTTATTGTCCCTCTCTTTGCAATGAGGGGTTAAATGGTTCCCCTCTTACCACCAATAACATCGTTGTGATTGTGAGGAAAAGGCTTCCCACGAAGCCCATAAGTAGAGCCCAAGGGTTTACCAATGTCTTCGAGACCAGAACAGCCATAACCATTGCGGTAAGAGCAAACCGTAGGAAGTAGCGTGTTGCCACAAAGGTATTTACCTTTTCTGGCGCCATTGAAATGCCAGTTCGGGCTATCCGCAAGCAAAGGTACTGGTTAAGGACTCCGATAAGCAAGCCCAGTGAAAAGCCCGTGGCAACACCGTTCGATATAATGGTGCATGCCACAAAAGCCCCGATGCCTATGAGCAGATTTAAAAGCCCGACCCTTAAGACCTTTGTAAGTATTGCCGGTTCTGCCTGTCCTATTCTAAAAGCCATATTTTTTTACAGTGGTATAGATATTCCAGAAACCCGCCGCAATGCCCAGGATTAAGAATACTATCATAAGCCAGGGCTCCGTGCCGAAGACACTGTCCAGGTAAATGCCTGCCACGAGCCCGAGGAAGGTGGCGACCACCAACGCTATGCCCATGGAGGCGAGCATGGCGAGCCCTTTAAACCTTGCTTTGTCCTTTTTATCCAACTTCAGGTCCCGGCCCGGAATAAAACAATTGATTTTTATAACACAGGAGGCCGCTGGGAGTCAAATGTTTTTCTCTGAACCCGCTTTTCTTAATGGGTTGTATCTCTGGTGGGACAGGTATCTACTGAAACTAAGCGAAGGGGTTCTTTTTAATTATCGTCTCTTTTCTCTCCGCCCCCACCGACAGGATATTTATCTCCACACCCGTCGCCTCTTCGAGCTTTTTAACGTAGCCCTGTGCCTTAGGTGGCAGGTCGTCAAGAGTCCTTGCCCCGCTTATGGTTTTCTTCCATCCGATCACGGTCTCATAGACGGGTTCGCATTTTTCGAGCACGCTGGCCTCGGTTGGGAAGGTTTTTAGTATTTGGCCCTTGTATTTATAGGCCGTGCATATGTTTATCTCGTTAAGATTGTCCAGCACGTCGAGCTTCGTAAGCACGAGCTCGTCTATGCCGTTAATGCGTACCGAGTACCTTGCGGCCACCGCATCGAACCAGCCGCACCTCCTGGGCCTCCCCGTCGTGGCCCCGTACTCCTTTCCCAGGTCCCTCAATGCGTTCTCCATCTTTTCATCGAGCTCGGTGGGGAAGGGGCCCCCGCCGACCCTCGTCGTGTAAGCCTTTGTGACCCCCACGACGGTGTCTATCCTCGTCGGGCCAACCCCGCTCCCTGTGGCCGCCTCGCCGGCCACGGTGTTGCTCGATGTAACGTAAGGGTAGGTGCCGTGGTCCACGTCGAGGAGCGTGCCCTGGGCACCCTCGAAGAGTATGGATTTTTTGTCCTTGATAGCCTCGTTCAGGAATAAGGAGGTGTCCGTAATGTAGGGGCCTATCTTTTCCGCATACTCCATGTAATCGTTATAGATCTGGTGCATCTCGAAGCCCTCTTCTCTGAGAATGTTCCTTATGTAGTGGTTCTTATCTATGAGGTTTACCTTGAGCTTAGCCCTGAAGTCCTCCTCGTTCATGAGGTCACTCAACTTTATGCCGAACCGTGAGACCTTGTCCTCGTAAGCGGGGCCTATCCCCCTGCCGGTGGTGCCAATTCTACGGTCGCCCCTGAGCCTTTCCTTTGCCATGTCAAGTTTTTTGTGATAGGGCATGATGAGGTGGGCGTCCTTGCTTACCAAGAGGTCCTGGTCCCTGAAAAAGCCCTTCTCCTTCAACATCTTTATCTCTTCGAGGAGCACATGGGGATCGACGACCACTCCGTTTCCTATGACGCAGGTCTTTCCGGCATGCAATATGCCCGAGGGGATAAGGTGAAGGATTATCTCCTCACCGTCGACGATAACGGTGTGTCCCGCATTGTTCCCCCCCTGGAAGCGGACGACGATATCCGTATACTCCGTGAGTATGTCTACTATCTTGCCCTTGCCTTCGTCTCCCCACTGCGAGCCCACTATTACGACGTTTTTTGCCATTTCAGCCGCTCCTTTCGAGCACTGAGACTATGTTCTCGACGTCAAAGGCAAAACCCGTTGATGACGAGCGATAGCCGTACTTTTCAAGGAGCGTGTCGTATCTTCCTCCTCCCAGGATGGGTTTGCCGATGCCTGATGCGAATCCCTCGAATATTATGCCCGTATAGTAGTCGAAACCGCGCACCTCGCCGAGGTCCACCGTAATGCTTTCGCTGTAGCCCTTGCGCTCTATTATCTCCAGTACGGCCCTGACGTTTTCAAGGGCCCCGCCCGTTAACTCGTCCGTACACAGGGCCTTCGCCTTCTTGATGACCTCCGCTTCTCCGTAAAAACCGGGCAAAGCGAGCAGCAACCTTTTGTCCTCTTTTTTAACCTTTTCCCCGAGACCTTCGAGAATGGATTCAAGCCCCGATTGGTCCTTTATCTCCACGGCTTCCTTGAGCCTTTTTCTATCGAACTCCTTTACGCTTAGCCTTTCCAGGACGGTCCTTACGAACCCCACATCGCCTATGTCGATTTTGAAGTCCTTTACACGGGCCGCCTTCATTGCCTCGATGGCCATCACTATCATCTCGGCGTCTATCTCCGAAGAAGGCCCCTTGGAGATATACTCGGCCCCTATCTGAAGTATCTCCCTCGTTTTCCCACTCCTGGGGTCGAGGTGACGCAAGACGTTCTCGTTGTAGCAGAGCTTCTGCGGAAGCGGGTAGTCCCTCATCCGTGTAGCCGCCATCCGCGCTATCTGGGGGGTTATATCCGGCCTCAGGGCCATGAGCCTTCCCGTCGAGGGGTCTATAAACTTAAAGACCTTTTCTTTTAGCCCGGGGCCCATGCCCAGGCCCAGTACATCCACGTACTCAAGCAGAGGCGTTATAACCCTTTTGAAGCCGTAGCTTGAAAACACCCCGAGTATGGCCGACTCTACCTCGCAGAACCTTTCGGCCTCCTCGGGCAGTATATCCCTGACACCCTGCGGGAGCGATATGGAAGGAGGTCCTTTCATGGATACCTTTTAAAATGGTTCGTTAGCGGAAAAACTAAAACACAGGCGATTTATCACAGCTCCACCACCTTGGCCGAGATGATGTTGGGGAGCTTTAAAAGTTTTTCTTTGAGTCCCCTGGATAGGGGCGTGTCTATGTTCCAGACACTGACGGCATCGCCCCCGACGGTCTGTCTTCCCAGGTGGAGCCTTGCTATATTGATCTTGTTTTCCCCGAGCAGCGTCCCCACGTTCCCTATGACCCCGGGTTTGTCCTGGTTGTGGAGCACCAGCAGATAGCCCTCGGGTATGGCGTCGAGGAAGAACTTATCAATCCTTACTATCCTGGGCTCCTTTTTGCCGAAAAGCGCCCCTTCAACGAGGAACTCCTGTTCATTGGTCCTTACCTTTATAGTCACCGAGCTTGCAAAATCTATGGGCCTTGAGCTCTTGACCTCAACGACCTTGATGCCCCTTTCCCTGGCAACAAACGGTGCGTTAACGAAATTAACATACTGGTCAAGGAGCTGGTCCAGAACACCCTTTATGCAGGCGATAGTGACCGGGGCCACGTCGTAGTCCACCACATCACCGCTGTACTCCACCGTTATCTCCTCTATGGAGCCCTTCAGGGTCTGTCCCTGGAAGCTTCCCAGCTTTTCACCCAGCGTAATGTAGGGGCCCAGCGAGGCCAATAGCTCCGCCGGGATGGAGGGTACGTTAATCGCATTTCTTATCGTCCCTTCCATGAGATAGTCCGAGATCTGTTCGGCTACGGCCACAGCAACACTCTCCTGGGCCTCGAGCGTTGAGGCTCCCAGGTGCGGGGTAACTATCACATCGTCGAGCCCCAGGAGCGGGTTTTCCTTTGCAGGTGGCTCTGTCTCAAAGACATCCACCGCCGCGCTTGATACTATGCCCGCCTTTATCGCATCTGCGAGGTCCTTTTCGTTCAATATGCCGCCCCTGGCACAGTTTATAAGCTTCACACCCTTTTTCATCTTCGAGAAGGCCTTTTTGTCTACAAGGTTTCTCGTCTCGTTCGTAAGCGGGACGTGTATGGAGATGAAATCACTCCTTTTGTAAAGCTCGTCCAGGCTCACAAGCGCTATGCCGAGCTTGTCTGCGGCCTCGGAGGAGATATATGGGTCGTAGGCGATGACGTTCATCTTAAGGCCCAGGGCCCTCGAGGCCACTATGGAGCCGATGTTGCCGACGCCTATTACCCCCAGGGTCTTGCCCGTGAGCTCCGTTCCCTGGAACCTTTTTTTCTCCCATTTGCCTTTTCTCATGGAAGCCGTAGCCTGGGGGATGTTCCGGGCAAGGGAGAGCATCATCGCAATTGAGTGCTCTGCGGTGGTTATGTTGCTTCCGCCGGGGGTGTTCATTACCACCACGCCCTTTTTCGTGGCCGCCGGGACATCTATGTTGTCCACCCCTATGCCGGCCCTGCCCACTACCTTGAGCTTCTCGGCCGCATCGAGTATCTCGGAGGTAACCTTGGTTGCGCTCCTTACGGCAAGTCCGTGGTAGTCCTTTATCTTCTCCTTGAGCTCTTCGGGGGTGAGCTTTGTCAAAACGTCGCACACAATCCCGGCTCTGCTCTTGAAGACCTCCACCGCCTTTTCAGAAAGGTCGTCTGCTATGAGTACCTTCATCTTTGTTCCTTTTAAAAACCTCTACTTGTAACCCTTTAAAAGAATCTTTTCAGCAGCGGCCACACCTTTGCCGTGCTTGACCTTGTGGCCGAACTTCTTCAGCGCCATCTCCACGGCCGCCACGGCGATTATTATATCAAAGGTGTCTATGTAGCCCATGTGGGCTATCCGGAAGATCTTGCCCCTCAGGTGGTCCTGGCCCCCGGCGATCGTCACTCCCATGTCGTCTCTTAAGTATTTAACGAACTTGGCGCCGTCAATGGCTTCGGGTACATAAACGCCGGTTGTCGCCGGGCTCGGGCTTTCGGGTGCGAGAAGTTTCAGTTCAAGGGCCTCCATCGCGCTCCGGGTCGCCTCTGCAAGGCGCTCGTGCCTGGTGAAGACAGTTTTGAGCCCCTCTTTTTTTATCATAAGGAGCGACTCCCTGAGCCCCGTAACGAGCGAGGTGGCAGGGGTGTACGCCGAGGTCTTTTTTGCGAGGTTATTTTGCTCCTTTTTGAAGTCGAAATAATAGCGCGGCGACCGGGCCTTCTCATGGAACTTCCACGCCCTGTCGCTCAGTGCGACGAAGGCGAGGCCCGGCGGAAGCATGAGCGCTTTCTGGGAGCCCGAGACCAGGACGTCTATACCCCATTCGTCCATGGGCACATCGAAGACCCCCACGGCGGTTATGCCGTCTACGACGACGAGGCAGTCTCTCTTTTTTGTCAGCGCGGCGATCTCCTTTACCGGGTGCGCCACCGCGGTGGATGTCTCGGAAGCCTGTGTAAGCACACCCTTTACCTTCGGGTTCTTATCCAGGATGTTTTTAATCACCCCCGGATCCACGGCATTTCCCCATTCCACGTTTATCCAGTGGACCTTGAGCCCGTAGGCCTCTGATATCTGGCCCCACCGCTCGCCGAACTTTCCTCCGTTAACCGCTATGACCTCGTCGCCGGGCGAGAAGAGGTTCGATATGGAACCTTCCATGGCGCCGGTGCCCGAGGCGGCGAGTATAAGGACGTCTTGTTTTGTCTGGAAGACGTATTTTAAAAGCTCTGCAGCCTCTTTAAACACCTCCGAGAACTGGGGTGTCCTGTGGTGTATGACGGGCCTGGCCATTGCCAGAAGGACCTCCTCCGGCACGGGTGTCGGCCCAGGGGCAAGTAGATATCTCTTTTTCATTTCCTCAGGAATCCTCCTTCGCTCATTAGCAGGGAAAACCGACCAGGGGCAGCTTTAAACAACACGGACCCCCTTAAAACGTCCTTAAAAATTAAACGGTTAGAAGATTAGAACGGCAAAAAACCTTTATAAGCCTGTTTACTGGGGGTAGTTCTTAAAAGGCCGTTGAGCTAGCAAGACAAGTGTGCCCTGCTTTAAAACCGTCTTTTTTACGTGTGAATCAACCTGCGGAACCATGTAAATCGATTAGACAAGTAAACCTAACAAAGGCACCTGTTTATGTCAAGCAAATTCTGGCCAAAAAAAATACCTTGACAGTGGCCGAAGTTTTGTATACAGTATACAAAACGGTTCTTACAAGGCAGTAGTGTATAAAAGGGGCGCCCGGGGTTAACGGGGACCCGGTTATGGGGCGCAAAAATCCACCTAATTGCTTAAAATAATTAAACTTTTTAAGGAGGCAATTTGGCCAGAAAAAAGATTACTGTCGTTGGAGCGGGCCATGTGGGCGCGAATCTCGCACTCTGGATGGCACAAAA
>JAUVFY010000262.1 GCA_030594025.1 Deltaproteobacteria bacterium
GAAAACCTGACGCGTGAAGAAAAAGATTGTGCCCTGGAACTCCTTGATATATACTTTAACGACCCCTCGCAGGACGAGTACCTCTTTATCGCCGCTGCGGGGGTGCGCGATATACCACTGGGGTATGTCTGTTACGGCAAGGCCGCCCTGGCCTCCGGGGTGTACGAGATATACTGGATACTCGTAGGGGCCGGCCACCAGCGAAAGGGTATCGGCCAGAGGCTCATCCGCCATATTGAGTCGGTCGTAAAAGAAGAGGGGGCACGGATGCTCGTAGTCGAGACCTCGGGCCAGCCCTCCTACGAAGGGGTAAGGAGCTTTTACCGTAGTTGCGGTTACACTGAAGAGGCGCGGATAAGGAGTTTCTTCAGGCCCGGAGACGACAAGGTCATATACGTAAAGGACCTTGATTAATTAAAACCCTCCAGGCAAACCTACAACGGGGAGCCGCTGACTTGGAACTCGAAGCTGTAAAGAAGATATACGCCATATATTCGAACGTCTACGACGCCGTCTTCAAGAGGTTCTTCTACCCGCGGATAAGCTACGCCATAAAGTCCATGGACATAAGGCCCGGCGACAGGGTCCTGGACGTGGGGGTGGGCACCGGTTTGTCGCTCGAGCTCTTCCCCAGGCACTGCAAGGTCGTGGGCATAAACCTCTCCGGGGAGATGCTCAGGAAGGCGAAAAAGAAGGTCAATACCAACTCCATGGATAACGTGGAGCTCTATGAGATGGACGCGATGAACGTGGACTTCGAGGACGACTCCTTCGACAAGGTCTTCATATCCCACGTGGTGAGCGTGGTGCCCGACCCTTACAGGGTCATGAAAGAGGTCAGAAGGGTCTGCAAGAGCGGCGGACAGGTTGTGGTGGTAAACCACTTCAAGTCCAGGAACAAATTGGTGGCCGGGTTCGAGGAGCTTTTCAACCCCATAAGCAAGAAGATAGGCTGGAGGTCGGACCTCTCGCGCGATGAGTTCATAGACAGGGCCCACCTCAACGTGAACAAGTGTTATAAGCTTAGGAAGTTAGACTTCTGGGAAATCGTCTTCGCAACGAACGTGAAGTGAGGTGCTGATTGAAAATATGCCCGGTGAGCTTGAGATATCCCGCGAGCGGGGACGGTCCTCAGACCGTCCCCTTTTTTGTGCCCGCTCGGGTGGGCGATTTTAATTGAAACATACCGGGTGCTTACATAGCCGGATGCAGGGGGTTAAAAGAGGTTGACAGTCTTTTTCCTTTTGATATAAGGATGTTAAAACTTTTTTAGCGGGTAGTCGCCGATTGCATGCCTTAAAGCAAAGCATAGCCGGCCACAGGATCCTCCCCATGACCGAAAAAGACCTGGGGGATGTACTGGCCATAGAGAGGGACTCTTTCCCCCAGCCGTGGACGCGCGGGCAGTTCGAGAGGGAGCTTAAAAACCCCGTATCCTTTTGCTACACAGAAAGGGTGACCGTAGACAATAAGGAGAGGCTCGCGGCCTACATGGTTATATGGATAGTACACGGCGAGGGCCATATACTGAATATCGCCGTGGCGCCGGTCCTCAGGAGGAGGGGCCTTGCAAAGAGGCTCCTTACGTTCGCCATCGAGCTTATGCGCGAAAAGGGGGTCTTCAAGATCCTCCTCGAGGTACGCAGGTCCAACATCGCGCCGATAAGGCTCTACGAAAA
>JAUVFY010000141.1 GCA_030594025.1 Deltaproteobacteria bacterium
ATTCTTTTTGATTTCCATAGGGGTCATAATGGTACTCTGGATGGCATTGCCCTTTTCCGTATTCGGGATAAAGGACCTCATAAGGCAGTGCCTGAAGGAACAGAAGGAGACCAACGAGATACTTAAGAGGATAGTAGAAGGTGAAGGAGCGGATAAAACCGATGAATAAGGCGGCTGCCGAGAAGAAGGCCCTGACCATAGACTATATCGCGGACTTCCTTGTAAAGAGGAGGCTTATGACCAAGGACCAGCGTAAAGAGGTCCGCATAAAGGGTGAAAAACAGCGCGCACGGCTGTATAAGGCCCGGAAGGACTTCTACGCCTCAAGAAGGCTCCATATCCTTCATGAGCCGGTCTCGCCGCCCGAGGTTATAGCCTCGTTTAACTTCAAGACAGACGGGAAGGTCCTTTCAGAGGATGTCATAACCGAGGCCATCGCCGAAGATGTCAAAATACCCTACAGGAAGATAGACCCCCTCAAGCTCGATATGGACGTAGTTACCTCCAACATACCGAGACCCTTTGCCCAGAGACACCTCATAGTACCCATAGAGGAGAGGAACGGCGTTGTGACCCTCGCGGTGGCGGACCCGTTCAACCTCGAGGCGGTCGAGAGCCTCAAGAGGACGAGGAAGATGAAGTTGGAGCTCGTTTTGAGCTCGAAATCCGACATACTGAAGATCGTAAGGGAGTTCTACGGCTTCCGTTCCTCGGTTGTAGCCGCCGAGAAGGAGATCTCGAGCGCTGTGGACCTGGGAAACCTCGAGCAGTACGTTAAGCTCAAGGGCACGGCCGAGATCGAGGCTACGGACCAGCATATCGTAAACGCCGTGGAGTATCTGCTCCACTACGCATACGACCAGAGGGCGAGCGACATACACCTCGAGCCTAAAAGGGATAACTCCCTGGTGAGGTTCCGTATCGACGGGGTGCTTCACAACATCCACGTAATCCCGAAGGTGGTTCACCCGTCGGTGGTTTCAAGGATAAAGATGCTCTCAAGGATGGACATCGCCGAGAAGAGAAGGCCCCAGGACGGAAGGATAAAGACCGAGTACCACGCGAGGGAGGTGGAGCTCAGGATATCCACCCTTCCCACGGCCTTTGGCGAAAAGGTCGTAATGAGGATATTCGACCCGGACATACTCTGCCAGGAGCTCAGGGACCTCGGTTTTTACATGCGCGAGTTCGAGCTCTTCAACTCTTACCTTAAAAAGTCTTACGGCATAATACTCGTAACAGGGCCCACGGGGAGCGGAAAGACAACGACCCTGTATTCGGCCATGAAGGCCCTTGCCTCCCCGGAGGTAAACATCGTAACCATAGAGGACCCCATAGAGATGGTGATGGAGGAGTTCAACCAGGTAGGGGTTCAGCCCCTGATAGGACTGGACTTCGCCTCGAGCCTTAGAACTATCTTGCGTCAGGACCCGGACATAATAATGGTCGGGGAGATAAGGGACAGGGAGACTGCGTCGAACGCCGTGCAGTCCGCCCTCACCGGTCACCTCGTGCTTTCCACCCTGCATACGAACGACGCCCCGTCGTCCGTTACAAGGCTCCTGGACCTCGGAGTACCCTCGTTCCTCATATCCTCCACCGTCCTGGGCATAGTTGCCCAGAGGCTCGTCAGAAGGATCTGCAGCAATTGCAAGCGTGAAAGGCTTTTAAGGCCGGAAGAGATGGAATACCTGCGGCTTAAATCCAAGCAATACAAGGTAACATACGGCCAGGGATGCACCGATTGCAGGGGGACCGGCTACAAGGGAAGGACCGGAATATTCGAGATAATGGACATCTCGGAGGCCGTAAAGGGCCTCCTTTCGGAAAAAACCGACGCCGTGACACTTTTCAAGGCAGCGAAAAAAGAGGATATGACAACGCTCAGGGAATGCGCGGTCAAAAAGATGCTCGAGGGTGTTACGACCTACGAAGAGGTCGTTTCTGTTACGGGTTGAACGCCCCCGTCTTTTATAATCCAGACCCATGAAGATCCGTCATGCAGAATTCATATCGAGCTCAATAGAGCCTTCACAGTACCCCACCGACGGGCTCCCGGAGATAGCCCTCGTGGGCAGGAGCAATGTGGGCAAGTCATCGCTTTTAAACACCCTCGCGGGCAGGAAACGCCTTGCCAGGACCAGCTCCGAGCCGGGCAAGACCCGGACGATTAACTTCTACAGGTTCAACGGCGCCTTCTACCTTGTGGACCTTCCGGGCTATGGGTTCGCAAAGGTCCCCGTTTCGGAACGCCTGAGGTGGAAGTCCATGATAGAGCGCTACTTCCATGGCCGCAATACCGTAAAAGGCGTTATTATGGTCGTCGACCCCAGAAGAGACCCGGGCCCCACCGAGACCTCGCTCCACGAGTGGCTCGAAAGGCTTGAGATACCGGTCGTCACCGTTTCGACTAAATGCGACAAGCTGTCGAGAAACAGGCTATCCTCGAGGGTCTCGACCATAAAGAGAAATCTCCCCTTCAGGGAGCTCGTATGCTTTTCAGCGGCAACGGGCGAGGGCAAGGCCCTCGTGGCAAAGATGATTGAAAGTATGGTCAATTCAGGTTCTACCTTTGCCCCCGGCAGGCCCCCTGAGACGAGTAAACAGTCAAAACAACCCCTTTAAGGGTAATGAGGCGCTGCGGTCGATTGTGGTGGAAGAGCACAAATTCCTCTTGACAAAAAAAACAAAGGGGATTAATTTTTGAAAGGTTAATATATTGCCCCGCCGGCAACGGACCAGATGAGGAGTTCACATGGCGGGCAGACTGATGATATGAAGTTTTTGAAAAGAATCTTTTTTTCGGTCCCGGTACTTATTCTTTTCGGCTGCGCCACGGTAGATGAAAGGGAGCTCCTTCCGCTAACGGAGGAGCTCCAGATAGTGGAACTTAAAAAATCCATAGCCGAGACCAAGGTGAGGCTCGAGGAATTGAACAACAAGTTCCTCCTGTTGCAGGAAAAGGTAGCGGCCAACACGGAACAGTTGGAAGATTTAAGCGGAAAGGTAACAACGGTTGTGCCGCCCGAGGGTCTAAAGGTAATAAAGCTCAAGGAAGAAGAGGCCGTCGAAGGGAAGGCAGAGCCGAACCCGGAGGCCCTTTACAGCCTCGGCCAGGACCTTTTCATTGCCGGCAAGTACGAAAGGGCCATAGAGGTGTTATCGAGCCTTGCCGAGAAGTTCCCGGGGCACGGCCTGGCGGACAACGCCCTTTACTGGATGGGAGAGTCCTATTACTCTTTGCGGGACTTTGAGGGGGCGCTGGTAAATTTTCAACATGTGGTGGACAGGTACCCTGAAGGGAACAAGGCCCCGGACGCCATGTTGAAACTCGGCTACTCTTATATGGAACTCAATGAAGTCGAAAATGGGTCGAAGGTGCTTAAAAGGATTCTCATCGAATACCCGGAATCAGAGGCAGCTATAAAGGCCAGGAAAAGGCTCGAGGAAATCCCAAAATAAGGAAGGCAAACCATGGCAAATAGATTTTTAACCATAGCACTGGCTGTAGCATTGGTTTCGCTCCCGGCGGCAGGGCTGGCCGAAAAGATAAAACAGGGCGAGGTGGCCTACTACACCGTGAGAATGGGCGACACCCTGTGGGACATCTCCGGGAGGTTCTTTGAAGACCACTTCAAGTGGCCCAAACTGTGGAAGAGGAACCCTTTTATAAGGAACCCCCACCTGATATACCCGGGCGATGTTCTGAAGATAACCCCGGAGGCGATAGAGGTGGTAAGAAGGGTCACTGTGCCCGAACTCCCGGTTATAAAGCTTGAGCCGCCCCCACCCCCTCCGGTTGAAGAGGACGTTGTTGCCGCCCCGCGTGTTGAAGAGCTCCTGCCCCCTCCGCCTCCGCTACCCCTGCCTGCGGTCAAGAAGTTCATCTCACACTTGATCGCGAGGGACGGCTTTATTACAAAAGAGGAACTCGTGGAAAGCGGGGCCATAGCCGCGCCCAAGGACGAAGATATCTATATGCACGAAAGAGAGGAGGTCTTCATGTCCTTCAGGG
>JAUVFY010000270.1 GCA_030594025.1 Deltaproteobacteria bacterium
AGCCGGGTTAGGGCCACCTAAATGGCATGGCGGCATGACGGCATTGCGGAACCATTTTTATTAAAGGAGGTGCCATGAAGAGATTTTACTTTTTAACGGTCATGGTTTTTATAACGGCGGTTCTTGCCCTCCCCGGGTGCGAGAAAAAGGCCGAGGAAGAGAAGGTGGAGGAAAAGCCCGAGGTTACCGAAGAGGCAGTTACAGAGGAGGAGCCATACGTTACGAAAAGGATCCTCTATGTGAGGGAAAATGGCGTGCCTGAAGACTATAAAGATAAGGCAAACCCCCTGGAGGCGACAGAAGAGAACATAGAAAGGGGAAAAGAGCTCTACCGTACGCACTGTTCCATGTGCCACGGTAAGGAGGGCCTTGGAGACACGCCCGCCGGAAGGTCCCTTACCCCGCCGGCTTCTGACTTATCCGTCACAATGGGCATGCCCGAGGCAACCGATGCATACCTTTTCTGGACCGTCTCCGAGGGAGGACTTCCGATTAAGACCCCCATGCTTCCCTTCAAGAGCACATTTTCCGAAGAAGACAGATGGAAGATAATCCTCTATGAAAAGACTTTGAAGGCCGAATAAGCTCCCGCTCCTTGAAGCATGCACGGGAAGACTTGGATAAGACCGGGATTGCACATATAATCGAAGAGGTCAAGGTAAAATACATGATAAGGGTCAAGCGGCCGTAGCGGCAGATTTAACAGCAAAGAAAGGGGTTTGGAATTTTTGTCCGCAGAACTCCATAAAAGGGCCCTGAGGCTTTCCTACTTCACCGTGGTGTACAACGTCTTCGAGGGCGTGGTATCGGTCCTCGTGGGGCTATGGGCGGGAAGTGTTGCGCTCGTCGGGTTCGGTCTCGACAGCTTCGTCGAGTCCATGTCCGGTGGGGTGATGATATGGCGCTTCAGCCGCCACCCGGACATATCGAAGGCGGAAGAACAGAGGATCGAGAGAAAAGCGATAAAACTCATAGCCAGCACCTTCTTTATCTTCGCGGCCTTTGTGCTCTATGAGTCCGTAAAAAAGCTCTACCTCCGCGAGGCCCCTGACCCCACGCTCCTGGGCATCTTAATCGCCCTGGTCTCACTGGTGGTCATGCCAATACTGTTTTACATGAAGTACAGGACCGGAAAGGAGATAGGCTCAAGGAGCCTCGTAGCGGACTCAAAGCAGACCCTTGCGTGCGTGTTCCTTTCGGTCTCCCTCCTCGTGGGGCTCGGGCTCAACTACTTTTTCGGCCTGTGGCAGGCGGACCCTGTCGTGGGCCTGGTCGTCGTAGCCTTCCTTGTAAAAGAGGGTTATACGACCCTGACCGAAGAGGAGCTCTGCACCTGCTGACGATGAAGGGGAAAAAACAGGTTAAGTTCGTAACCGTCGCCACCTTCTCCCACCAGATAGAGGCCCATCTGGCAAAGGCAAAGCTCGAGTCAGAAGGTCTGGAGTGCCGCCTCGCAGACGAACACATCGTAAGCATCAACTGGCTCTTTTCTGACGCCGTAGGGGGCATAAAGCTCATGGTAAGTGAAAAAGATGCCGAAAGGGCCCGC
>JAUVFY010000138.1 GCA_030594025.1 Deltaproteobacteria bacterium
AACGAGCGGGAGGCCGAACTCTCAGTCATAGGCCTCGGAAAACTCGGCGGCAGGGAGCTGAACTTCTCATCCGACATAGACATAATCTATGTCTATACAACCGAGAAAGGCACGACGACCGGTCCGGAGGGGGAAGAGGGGGCAAAGGGGGCAGCGGGGGCAAAGGGGGCAGCGGGGGCAGCGGAAAAACCCGAGACCCAGCTCCCTCTCCATGCGTTCTTCGTAAAGCTCTCCGAGAGGATAACGCGTCTCATATCGAGAGTTACCGACGAGGGGTTCGTCTTCAGGGTGGACCTCGACCTGAGGCCCGAGGGAAGAAGCGGCGAGCTCGCCAACTCGCTCAGGAGCATGGAGATATACTACGAATCCTGGGGACAGAGCTGGGAGAGGGGGGCCATGATAAAAGCCAGGTGTGTTGCCGGGGGCCGGGAGCTCGGCCGCAGGTTCATGGAGATGATAAGGCCCTTCGTCTACAGAAGACATCTGGACTTTACCGCCATAGAGGAGATAAAGTCCATGAAGGAAAAGATAGACCTCGTGCTCCTGAGGAGGAACCCGGAGACAGTGGACGTAAAGCTCGGCCGCGGAGGGATAAGGGAGATAGAGTTCTTCTGCCAGGCCCTCCAGCTCATACACGGCGGAAAGAACCCGGAGGTAAGGGAAAGAAACACACTGGAGGCCATAAAGAGGCTCGAAGCGGAGAATCTACTCGGCGAGGCCGAGGCCCGCGAGCTCGCCCGGGGCTACATATTCTTGAGGAACCTCGAACACAGGATCCAGATCGTCGAGGGCAGGCAGACCCAGGCCGTGCCCGCACGCACCGAAGAGCTCGAAAGGCTCGCGCGTATGATGGGGTTCGTGGACACCGAAGGAAAAAAAGGGGGGAAAGGGAAAAGGGCCGGCACACAGTTCTGGGAGGAGTATAAAAGACTCACCGGGAGGACTTACGACATATACAGGTCCCTTTTCTACGCCCCGAAGGAGAGCCTTCTCGAGGGGGTGCCGGAAGAGGTGCTTCTTCTTTTCAGCCCCGAGATAAGCGAAGACCGTATGGAAAAGGGCCTGGAGGGGCTGGGGTTCAGCGATACCACCGCGGCATTAAAGAACCTCCGGCTTCTTCGCGAGGGCCCGCCCTTTGCGCACCTTTCGGCCAGGGCGCGGGTTATGCTCGAAAGGATCGCTCCCTATCTTCTCTCGAAAGTCGTCTCCAGCCCGGACCCTGACATGGCCCTCGGCCACGTTGAAGGTTTTATCTCCGCGATAGGCAGCAGGACGACCCTTTATTCAATGCTCTCCGAGAACCCCCGGCTCATGGATGAGCTCGTTAAAATATTCGGCACGAGCCTGTTTCTTTCGAGGACCCTCATAGACTACCCCGAAAGCCTTGATATACTTCTCTCCTCGGAGCTGACCCGCCCGCGCAAGGAAAAGGAACAGATTAAGCGGGAGCTCGAAAGGTTGCTCTCGGTCTCAGGGGACTACGAGGACAGGCTCGACACCCTAAGGCGCTTCAGGAACCTCGAGATATTCAGGATCGGAACGAACGACATTATCGGCGAGCTCACAAGCTCGGAGGTATCGGACCAGATAACTGCCCTTGCCGAGGTGTCCATTGACGAGGCCCTTGTCATGGCCTACGCTGAACTCGAAAAAAGGTACGGCAGGTCAGAGGCCGCCTTCGCCGTGGTGGGTCTCGGAAAGCTCGGGGGCATGGAGTTAGTCTACGGCTCGGACCTGGATATAATATTCGTCTATTCCAACGAGTCCAAAGGGGCCGGAAAGGGCGTGACGACCGGGCCAAAGGTCGTCTCGGACCACGAGTTCTTCGTCCACCTCGCACAGAGGATTATAAGCATCCTCACGGTAAGGACGAAAGAGGGCCTTGTGTTCAACGTGGACACGCGCTTGAGGCCCTCGGGAAGCGCCGGGCCGCTCGTGGTATCCACAAAGGCGTTCATAAACTACCACAAGTTCAAGGCGGCCCCGTGGGAGAAACTGGCTGCCTTAAAGGCCAGGGCCGTTGCCGGCGACCCGGGGTTCTGTCAGGAGGTTCTAAAGGAACTGGAAAAGGCCGTCTACAAGAGCCCTCCCTCAAGACAGGATATTAAGGAGCTCCTGCGCATAAGAAAGAGGATGGAAGAAGAACTGGCAAAGGAAACGCCCACGAGGTTCAACGTCAAAACCGGCAAGGGGGGCCTCGTGGACATAGAGTTCCTCGTTCAAACCCTACAGCTCCTTTACGCCCCCGAGGATTCTTCCCTGAGGACCCCACACACCCCCATGGCCCTCGAGGCTCTCGGCAAAGCGGGCATAATCGGCCCGGAGGACCTTTCTGAACTGCGGCATGCATACAGTTTCTACCGGGCCGTAGAGACACGGCTCAGGGTAGTCCATGACAAGCCCGAGGCCGTCCTGGACACGGAAAAAACCGAGGAAATTACAAAACTCGCGAGAAGATTGGGCTACACGGGCGTTGATGCCGGAAGGAAGTTTTTGAGCGAGTATTGGCGCTGTTCTGAAAATGTAAGAAGGATATACCTTGAGGCCTTCAAGCAATGGAGCGATTAGCACAACAGTCGTTTTACAAGGACAAACCCCTTGACAAAACCTCCACTCTGGACTTAAATTTCATTTAAGGTACAATCCCACCTTTTTACGGATTACCGGAGGTCTTATCGTGTCTTTCGAAAAAAACCCTTATTACAGAGAGGTCCTTCATAGGTTAGAGGAAGCCAACGGGTACCTTAACATCCCCGAGGCCGTATACCAGAGGATAAGGACCCCCGGACGCTCGCTCAGCGTAACAGTTCCGGTAATGATGGACGATGGTAAGGTGGAATTCTTCCAGGGTTACAGGGTACAGCACAACACGGCAAGGGGCCCTACCAAGGGGGGGATAAGGTACCACCCGGGTGTAAACCTCGACGAGATAACGGCCCTCGCCGCTCTCATGACCTTCAAGTGCGCGGTTGTAAACATCCCTTACGGCGGGGCTAAGGGAGGAGTCGCCTGCGATACCAAAAAGATGAGCAGGGACGAGATAAAGAGGCTCACCCGGAGGTTTACCTACGAGATAGGGTTCGTAATAGGACCTGAGTCCGATATCCCCGCCCCGGACATGTACACCGACCAGCAGGTGATGGCCTGGATGATGGATACCTATTCCATGATGAAGGGGTATTCGGTCCCCGGGGTTGTGACGGGAAAGCCCGTTTGCATCGGGGGGTCGCTCTGTACCGACGTGGCTACGGGTATCGGACTCGTCGAGGTCCTGACGCACTCCGTGGAACAACTCAAGTTAAAAATGGACGGATTGACAGTGTCCATTGTGGGCTACGGAAAGGTGGGGGTCGCCACAGCCAAGTATCTCACCGCCCTGGGCGCAAAGGTGGTTGGGGTTGCGGACTCCAGCGGCGCCATCTATAACCCCAAGGGGCTCAATTGGGTGGAAGTATCCAAACACAAACGTAAAACTCGGGCCGTGGGGGGATATTCCGAGGCCGAGGACTTAACCATCGAGGAACTCCTTCGCCAGAAGGTGGACATTCTCATACCGGCAGCCCTCGAAGGTCTTATCAATTGCGATAACGTAAAGGACCTGAATGTCAAGATACTCGCCGAGGCAGCCAACAACCCCACGACCCCGGAGGCCGACCGCGTGCTTCGCGAAAGGGACATCTTCTTAGTCCCTGATATACTGGCCAACGCTGGCGGTGTGGTGGTAAGCTATTTCGAGTGGGTCCAGGATCTCCAGGGTTATTTCTGGGACGAAGCTGAAATAATCAAACGGCTCAAGCTCATAATGACCAAGGGGTTCAAAAAGGTCCTTGATGTCTCGAAGGAGAAGAAAACTGACATGAGGACATCTTCCATGATCGTCGGCGTGGGAAGAGTGGCAGAGGCCATCTCTGTCAGGGGACTCTACCCCTGAGGCATTAAAAAAGTCCGGAAACGCTTAAAATCCGACAGGTTTTAAAAACCCGTACAGTTACAGTACGTTCGGTCTGTCAGGGGGGGGTTCACTTTTTTCACTTTTTTTCTTTTGGTTACGGTCCCCGTTGCCCGCAAAAAAATATTTTCACTCCCTTCATTAAAAACACTTGAAAATCAGGTTCGACTTTGATACATTTAGCTCCTC
>JAUVFY010000137.1 GCA_030594025.1 Deltaproteobacteria bacterium
AATCACGGCAACGAGGCGAGGTCAGCTGTGCGTCCCACCAGTTTTTTAATTTTTTTAATTTAATGAGGGCTGCGGCACACGCCGCAGCCCTCTTCACTTCTTCATTGTTTAAAAAAACTAAGAATCTAAAAACTGCAAACCTATCTTATAAGTATCGGTGGCAGGGGTTATCCACCTAACCTTGGCCACCTTCGGCAGAGGAGGCCTGAGCATTACGAGCCTGCCCGGCTTATAAGCCCGCACGCTAATGATACATGCTCCACCGTCGGAGATATCCAGTAGATTGCAATTACCGCCTTCGCATGTATCGGGTAAAAAAACCTTTCTCCGGGGATGGGTACGTTTTTCCCATGTATACATGCATAGCTCCCCAATAAGGTTTATGGCTAAATGTAACAAAAATAAGCGATTTTGTCAATCCCTCGAAAGTGGGGTTTATGGGGCGCCGTGCCAAGGGGAAATCCGGCAATCGCCCCCCTCGCCCCCTCCCCCCCTCCCTTAACGAGCGGATAACTGGTGGCAGAGGCCCCTCGAGCCCCCCAGGTTTTTTAATTTTTTAAATTTAAAAGGGGCTGCGGCATTTCCTGTGGCCCCTTTTCTGCTATACTGTATGGTGTTCGATGCAACTGAGTCTGATAATCTGAAAAAGGGGAGGAGGTGCGGCATGAGTCTTAAATGCCATGAATGTAAACGTGTCATGTTCAGCCTGACCGACAGGCCCGACCACCGTAACGAGGACCCGAATCACTGGGTCTACGACTGCCCTCACTGTGGCGCCGAAAACGTGGCCCTGCCCATGGAATACAAAGGCATCGAACAACCCGTAATCTTCCGCACGAAGACGATGAGCAGGGTTACGGATTTCGTTGCCTGCGATAATCCTCAATGCAGGGCGTACAGGGTTTCAAGCCCCTACCTTGAGGCTAAAGAGGCTAAAAAGGACTATAAGCCCGCCCCGGACATCTGCCCCGAATGCAGCGAGCCCAGGAACAAAGCCGTCACCCCGGTTAAGAGATAGGGGGGCAAGCTTTTTGGGTTGGTCAAAGGGCCTCGATGGAGGTGAACCCGCCCTTCAGCCCCTTAAGCCCGCCAATGGGTGGTGAGCCTACGAGTCCCGTTCTACGAAGTCCCTCAGCTCTTCCCTTTCATCATCTGAGATGGATACGAACATGATACCCGTCCCGCAGAAAAGGGTCGGGTCGCCCGTGGTGGTTGACCGCGTCACAATTCCCTCGATGTCATAGACCTTTTCGGAGCCGGGCAGGGAAAATTTCAGCTTTACCACATGACCGGGACGGAGCTCCTCGGTCGTATGCAGGAAGAGTCCCGAGGCGCTTACGTTGAGAAGAAATCCAGTATAGGTCGTACCCTCCAGCGTGTAGTCCACGGGGATGGATACGGGCACCCTCGGCTCCCCCTTCTCTTCCTTGTCGGCTTTTTTGGGAAAGAGGAGCCTGTTTACCTGGTAGACGACCTGCTCGGGCGTAAAGCCCTTCGTCATGAATCCGCATACTCCGAGGTCCTCGAGCCTTATCTCCACCTCGCCCGGTTCGTAAAGACTCGTTACCACCATGACAGGGAAAAGGCCCTTGAAGCCCTGCTCGTCCATCCACTCGAGCACCCCGAAGCCGTTTACATAGGGCATCTGGAGGTCGAGGATGAGAAGGTCCGGAGGATCGAGGTCCTTCTTGAGCTTTTCAATAACCTCCCGGCCGTCGCATGCCAGGGTAACCCTGTGGCCGGCCTCCTTGAGTATGTCGCTGAGTTTGGTCCTGAAGAATGCAGAATCGTCGGCAAGGAGGATATGTTTTGAGTCCCTGGTCTTCATCTCAAGTCCCCCCGACTTGCCATCTTGTCCTGTAAGCTACTAATATAGCACCCTGATTTCAGTTCGCCATGGTTCTTTCAGGTAAAACTGTTATCCCCGCATCTTTTTCAGAAAGGGTAACCCTTTTTTGCGAAGGGGCACCCTGGCATTATCCAATTAATTTTATACCATGGAAATATTTTTTTCAAGCGGGCCGGAGTCCGTACGGCGCCTGGGATATGGCCGGTAACGTATGGGAATGGACCGCCTCGGATTACGACAAAAGGACAAGGGTAGCTAAGGGGGCTCCTGGGGTCTGACTCACAGGTTCGCGAGGACCTTAAGCCGCGTGGGCTATAGCCCCGAAACGAAGGTAAACAACCTGGGCTTCAGGTGCGCAAAGGACAGGCACTAAATGCCCCCAGGTAACCAATGCCCCCCGAGTAATAAATGCACCCTCCCCCCTCCCAAGTGTCTGCGCAGCCCTGATAGGGAAAATCAGATACCGCAAAGACCCCAAAGAAGCTTACCCCCGAACCCTTTCAGGCAGTAAAGCCAGGTAAGTCCGGAAAATGGTCTCAACCCCGGGGGGAAGGAAAACGCATAAGAGTGTATCAAAGGCTCTACGTATATCATGCTATACTTTTCCGCCTTATCTTCTTCCCCTCCTTTAAAAACTTCTCGAACTCCTCTGGAGGAAGGGGCCTTGAAAAGTAATAACCCTGCACCTCGTCGCACCCGTTAGAGCGCAAAAACTCGAGCTCCTCTTCTGTCTCCACGCCCTCGGCGATTACCTTGCAGTTGAGGCTGTGGGCCAGAGTGATTATCGTCTTTACAATCGCCGCGTCGTCACTGTCGGTCGTTATGTCTCGCACGAAGCTCTGGTCGATTTTTATCTTATCTATCGGAAAGCGCTTCAGATAGTTAAGCGATGAATACCCAGTGCCGAAGTCGTCTACAGACAATCTTACCCCTATTGACTTCAGTTTATTAAGCATCTTTACGGTCATCTCCACGTTCTCCATCAAGACCCCCTCGGTTATCTCAAGCTCCAGGTACCCGGCATCAAGACCCGTCTCTTTAAGCACCCCGCTTACCATTTCCACGGTTTTTTCATCTCTTAAATGAAGCCCCGAGAAGTTTACCGCCACGCGCAACGTATCGTACCCGTCCTCGTGCCAGGCCCTTGTCTGAGTGCACGCCCTTCGAAGTACCCATTCGTCGATCTCAACTATAAGGCCCGTCTCCTCGGCTACGGGTATGAATTCAGCCGGGGGGGTCAACCCGACGCCGGGCTGCTGCCATCTTACGAGCGCCTCATGGCCTGTTATAAGGCCTGTCTTTAGATCTACCTCGGGCTGGTAATAAAGGAGGAATTCGTCTTTTTCCAGCGCATGGCGAAGCAGTGTCCCCATCCTGAGCCTTTCCCTGGCCTTAACGTTAAGCGCCTTTGAGAAGAACTGGTATCGGTTTCCTCCCTGCCCCTTGGCATGGTACATGGCCGTGTCCGCGTTCATCACCAAGGTCTGTACGTTATCGGCATCGTCCGGGTAAAGGCTTATCCCTATGCTCGAAGTCACAAATACTTCGTGTCCGTCGAGTGTAAAGGGCTTTGACAGAACGCCATTAATCCTCTCTGAAACGACCACGGCGTCCCTGGGGTCCTTGATATTAGCGAGTATCACGGTGAACTCGTCGCCCCCGACGCGGGCCACGGTGGGATCCTTCCTCAGGCACTCTGTCAACCTGCCGGCACAAGCTTTAAGGAGCATGTCGCCCACGTGGTGGCCCAGTGTGTCGTTTATAATCTTGAAGTTATCAAGGTCAAGGAACATAAGGGCCACAAGCCGTCTGTACCGTTGCGAGGAGGCGAGGGTGTGCCCGAGGCGGTCATAGAAAAGAGAGCGGTTAGGAAGGTTTGTAAGTGCGTCATAGTAGGCCAGGTGCTGGATCCTCTCCTCGGTGCGTTTTTTCTCGGTTATGTCATAGAAAAGGCCCACGTAGTTTCTGACCGACCCCTTCTCGTCCTTTATTGCGCTTATGGTGAGCTGTCCGGCGAATACCTCCCCGTTCTTGCGCCTGTCCCAGACCTCGCCCTGCCACATGCCTTTTTGGTTAACGCTATTCCACATCTCTTTATAGAACTTTTCATCGTGCCAGCCGGAGCGGAGTATATCGGGGGTCTTTCCGGTGACCTCTTCGGGTCTGTAGCCGGTTATCCTCGTGAACGCCTCGTTTACCTGCAGTATTTTCTGTTTTGCGTCCGTTATTATGATGCTTTCCACCGTATTTTCGAAGACCTTTGAGGTAAGCCTGAGCCTTTCCTCTGCCATCTTTTTCCCAGTTATGTCCCTCAGGATT
>JAUVFY010000114.1 GCA_030594025.1 Deltaproteobacteria bacterium
CAGAACAAATGGCACTGGCTGGTAAACGCACTCAGCCCGCTGGGGCTCGAAAACTACGCCATCGGGTGGCTCGATTTCCACGTTTTTACAACTTTTATAAGTTACGCGGCCTTTGCCATTGCTTTCGGTCTGAGTGTCATGTACCTTATAAGGAGAAGGTTCGAGCTAAGACAGGAGGGGAATTTCCTCGTAGAAAGACTGCCCGATTCTGACACGCTTGATGAGCTGAGTTACCATACCATCGCCTGGGGTTTCCCCTTCCTGGCCGTCGGCATCATATCCGGGGCCATGTGGGCTAACTACGCCTGGGGCACTTACTGGTCCTGGGACCCCAAGGAGACGTGGTCGCTTATAACCTGGTTTATTTACGCCGCGTACCTCCATGCCAGGATTACAAGGGGCTGGAGGGGCAAAAGGAGCGCGTACCTTTCAATAATCGGGTTCACGGCGGTCGTGTTCCTGTACTGGGGTGTTAGCTTCGTACTGCCCGGGCTCCATGCGTATGCATAGTTTTTCTACGGGTGGAACGCGGTGAAACGTTAAGGGATGAAGGAAAAGATGGAAGAAAAAGAAGAGAAGAGTTTTTTAAACCTGATAGTAGTTGCTGCGATCGTAGTGTTAGCTGTCCTGGCGGTTGCATTTATAGTCGTCGGGCAGAAAGGCAAGTACAGGCCCGTGGTAGCGGGAACCGCCGCAATTGACTTCACCCTTCCGGACCTTAAAGGGTCTGAGAAGAGCCTTTCAGAGACAAGGGGTAAAGTGGTCTTCCTTAACTTCTGGGCCACATGGTGCAAGCCCTGTGAGGACGAGATGCCCGCCATGCAGGCCCTGTACGGAAGACTCAAAGGCCAGCCTTTCGAGATGGTTGCCGTAAGTGTGGATAAGCCAGGGTTCTTTATAGGCCTCAAAAGGACGGTGCTCTCTTTATTCGGTTCAGAAGCGTCCACAGACGACTCAGAAGTGGTGCGTGAATTTGTCCAGAGGCATAAACTTACCTTTACCGTCCTCCACGACCGAAGCGGTAAGGTTAAGGACGCCTACAAGACCATCGGCGTGCCCGAAACCTTCATCATTGACCAGAACGGCGTCATCGCGGAAAAGGTCTTGGGACCGAGGGACTGGACGAGACTGGATAATATAAGGACAATATTGGAACTTTTACAGAACGGCCCGAAACCCCCCGCTTCTTACTTGAAGGGGAAAACTTCCTGAGGAAGGACAGCCGATGATGCAAAGATTCGTAATCTTCTTTGGCATTTTTGCACTTATAGTATTTTCACAGTTCTGCCTGCCCCAGGACACCCGGGCCGCGGAAGAGCTCTGGAAGCATATGGGCTTCCAGAGGATCGGACCCGCTGAACCCCCTGCCTTCACACTCGAGGACGCCTCGGGTGGTATGGTGAGTCTGGAGGACTTAAGGGGCCAGGTCGTGTTGTTGAACTTCTGGGCCATAGAGTGCAAACCCTGTTTAGAGGAGATGCCTTACCTGGAGAAACTCCACAAGAGACTCGGTGATAAGGGCCTTGCCGTTGTATGCATAGACGATTATGATTCGATGAAGAAGGTTCGTAAATTTTTGAAAAAACACCCCTATACCTTCAAGATCCTCGTCGATGAATCGGGCACGATAACCCAGAAGTACAAGACCTATCTCCTTCCGACAACGTTTATTATCGACAAGGACGGCATGGCCATAGGCAAGGCCATAGGCATGAGAAAGTGGGACAGTGACGAATCGGTGAAATTCTTCGAGGAGCTTATTAAAGAATGACCGACGGGATATCCATACCGCTTGCTCTCCTGGGAGGACTCATTTCCTTCGTATCCCCCTGTGTACTGCCCCTTGTCCCCTCCTATATATCATTTGTCACGGGCATATCGTTTGAGGAGCTTACCAGCGAGGAGGGCTCCAGGGAGCTAAAGAGCATAATCCTTTTGAACTCGTTGATGTTCATACTCGGCTTTTCCACCGTCTTCGTGGTAATCCTCGGCTCCGCGGCACAGCTATTCGGCACCCTCTTCCTGGAATACGACGAAATAATAAGGAAGGTCGGAGGGGCGGTGATAGTGCTCCTGGGCGTTCACATCATCGGGATTATCAATATAAGAATACTCCAGATGGACAAGAGGCTCCACTTTTTCAGGGACAAGCCGGCCGGCTTTTTCGGCTCTTTCCTCGTAGGTATTGGCTTTGCCGCAGGCTGGACTCCTTGCATCGGGCCGATACTTTCGATGATCTTCACAGTGGCTGCCACGTCCGAGTCCCCCTATGCCGGGACCGTGCTTTTTATAGCTTACTCGCTGGGGCTCGCCATACCCTTCATGCTCACCTCCCTGGGCATAAACTCCTTCCTCAAGCACTTCCAGAGGCTCAAGCACCATATGAGGATGGTCTCGCTTGTGACCGGGCTTCTTCTCATCGTTACAGGGCTCTTGATATTTTTTAACTCTTTTGCTTTCATATCCGGGTATTTCAATAAATTTCTTCCTGCACTCGGTTAAAGAAGGGGAACCGCCATGACTAAGCTCTTGGTTGAATGCTACGGAAAAAAAGACTGCTGCCTGTGTAAAGAGGCCAAAGAAGTAATAGGAAGGGTTAGAGAAGAGATACCCTTCCAGTTCAAAGAGGTGGACATCCAGTCCTCCGAGGACCTTTTCAGGAGATACAAGGAGGACGTACCCACCATCTTCATAAACGGGAAAAAGGCATTCAAGTTCAAGGTCGACGAAGAGGAGTTCAGAAAAAAGGTGCGCAAGGAATTCATAAAGGCGGGCATAGTGAGGGTCTGGAACAAGAGCCGCGGATACAACAGTTAAAAACGCCCGTAGATTCCCTGTTTTGCCGAATCGAGCCTTTCTTTAAATACCCACCTAAACCAACACCCTATCCAGAGAAATCTTCTTTAGGAAGCGCTTACGGACTCTTAAACAGATCTGTTTTTGTGATTAAGACAGGGAGCAGGGGTCGGCATTCGGGTTTCAAGCCATTTGAATTCGCGGTTAGCCGGATCTAAAGGTTTTGAAGCTCGTCGATGCCGAAGATGTTTATCTTGCTCAAGTCCCTCCCGGGGAAAAAACTCTCCAGGTGTTTTAAGACCACCTTTTTAGGGGCGAAGCTTGCAAGTATTACGTCTATCCTCTTCTTTGATACATCCCTTATAGTCTCCAGCAGGTTCAACTGGTGTTCCTTTTCCTTTATGTACGCCTTGACCTTTGTCTCGAAGACCTTCCCCTTTTGCTCCACCCCGTCCCACATCCCCACGTCTAACTTCTGCCCCTCTTTCTTTGTCCTTTCGCTTCTGGAGTCCCAGCCATTTATAACGACGTAACATTCCCTTCTTACCACAGTATCCGGTCGTGTGCCGTGCCTGTCCACAACCCTGTGATAGACGTAAGACTCGGGGAAAACGCTCCTGAACTTTCCGAGCCTGTCCCACCCCTGGTAGGTCTGAGAAAAGCTCGAGTACAGCGAGAAAAGGTGGGTGAAGAACTTGAGGTATGTTTCGTCGCGTTCAAAGCTCTTGCGTTTTATCCAGGCCTTTACCTTTTTGGGGAGGTGTTTTACTTCCGGGAGATTAATGAGGTCCACCTCCTTGTAGCAGAAGCAGATAATGGATGCGTAGTTATGGAAGTCCTCGCTCCTTTTGTCAAGGAGTATGGAGATGATGGCCTTGGTGTCCGGGTCGTCCTCCAGGGATCCGATATATCTAAGGCTCCTTTCGTCTACAGGGAATTCTACACGCAATCTTCAGCTACCTCCTTCTGAGGGGCTCGGCCCCACGGGCGAGGCTGAGGCATTAATGAACTACCTTGGAAAGGATTTGGGCGCCAGAATTATGGGGCTGAAACCCATACGTTCCGTTAGATATGACACGGTGGAGCACGAGTAGGGAAGTCCCTGGTTTATAAGGAACTCTATATTTTCCCTCTCTTTCAAAAGGGATGCCAGTTCTTTCTGGCTGTGCTTTTCTTTAAGGGAGACCACCCCTCTAATGGTTATCTCCATCGAGAAGGGTCCCCGGACTTTGCCGAAGGTCAACCTGTCGATTATGGTCAACCGGAAAGAGTCCTTCAGGGCCTTGGGCAGCTCAAAAGAGTGTTTGACCTCCCTTTTTATGGCTAGCCTGCCTGTGGCAGAGTTCTGTGAGAAGCCCGAGTTTCTTTTTGCCGCCACCTTGCTTATGAAGAACTCAAGGGAGCGTATCTTATCTTTGATGGACACCGTCTTTTAACTCAAAAGCAATGGGGACCGGTCTTATGTTCCTCTATGTTTTGGTCTTTAAATACTTCCAGGCTTTTAGATAATCTGTAAACGAGGAGAGAGATAAATTCCTTGCTAACCGTTATAGGTCCTCACTTTCGGATTTCCCCTTTGCGTACACGGAAAGAATCCTTCTTTAGTCGCATGATGGGTGTTGAGGTTAATGCGGTGTTCGGAGGGCTTTTCCTTGAAGTCGAAGGGCTCCGTGGGGATCTGTTTTTTCCATGATCTTTTCATGGGGCCTTTTTTAAAGTCCTTGGAAGTGCTCTCCTGGAGGTAATTAAGGTCCTTTTCATAATAATAGGGCACGGCGTGAAGCCACATGGAGTAGTCAGGATGGTTTGTATCCCGCAAATCTTCGAGCGATGAGAGCAGGTACTCTCCGGTGTGGGCAATCTGGGTAACCTTTTCCAGGTTCCCGGCCTCTATGGAATCGACCACTCTCCTTAGATGGGGGACGAGCTCTTTTGCAAGCTCTTTGAGACCCGTTTCCTTGGAAAGACGCTGCCTTAAATTTTCAATTTTTTTCGTGTTGGTGAGCTCCCTGTCCGTGAGGTCTTTGATCTTAAGCTTCTTTTTTAAAAGGGTGTCTATGTGTGAGAGGCATTCCAGACAGAATAGGGCGCTTATTACCTTGGCAGAAATACTG
>JAUVFY010000237.1 GCA_030594025.1 Deltaproteobacteria bacterium
CCCCTTCCCCCGAAGAGCCGCAAAATTTCGGCTCCTTGACCGTAAAAAGGATTTCCTGGGGCGCGCTTGAGATTAACGAGCTCGAGCTCTTACCCGTGGTATGGCAGAACGGGCTCTTTTTAAGGGAGGATATTACGTTACCCGTCTTCGGGGGAAACGTAAGTGTCAAGGACTTCCACCTCCGGGACGTTCTGGATGCCGGAAAAGGCCTTGAGCTTTCGATGGAGGTGGCTGGAGTAGACATGGCGGAGTTGAGCGTTGCCCTGGGGCTACCGGAGTTCGGCGGCAGCCTCTCCGGCACCGTGCCCAGGATAAACCTCGTTGGGACGAGCCTCCTTACAGAGGGTGAGATCAACCTGGTAGTGTTTGGAGGTGAGCTGAGGGTAAGCGAGATATCCGTAAACGACATATTGAGCCCGGTGGCGGCTTTAGAGGTCACCCTCGAATTCAAGGATATCGACCTCAGAAGCCTCACCGGCACCTTCGAATTCGGCCACATCTCTGGCATACTCCAGGGCTCTGTCGAGGACCTTGTCATGGTGAACGGCCAGCCGGAGAGTTTCGTGGCCCGGGTGGAGACGGTTAAAACAAGGGGCGTAAGCCAGAAGATAAGCGTTGAGGCCCTGGAGAAGATATCCATCCTGGGCACGGGCTCCCCGTCCCGGATATTGAGCCGCGGCGTATACCAGTTCTTCAAGGAATACAATTACAGCAAGATGGGTTTCGAGGGAACGCTCAAAAACGATAACTTCCTGCTACTGGGTATCGAGACCGTGGATGGCAAGGGTTATCTCGTAAAGGGCACGCTCCTTCCACCGAAGGTCGACGTCATAACATATACGCAGAACGTCTCTTTCAAGGAAATGGTGAAAAGGCTCAAGAGGGTCAAGACGGTGGGGATGGAAGAGGGAATAAGGGTCGAATAGTTTTTTAGCTTTTCACGGCCCCGGGGCCGGAGGACGCTAAAACTTGATTTTTTCTGTAAAGTTGCAATAATTGGATAAAGTGTTGAACGGGAGGAAAAGACCATGAAAAAGAAGTTAAGGAAGACAGTCTTGCCCGCTTTTCTGATTTTTATAATAGGCTCTTGCGTGACCATAAATATCTACTTCCCGGCCGCGGCCGTGGAGAAGGCGGCCGAGGAGATCGTCAAGGAGGTCTACGGGGAGGAAGAACAGGAAAAGGAAAAAGGCGAGGAGCCACAGGGCCTTTTAAGTGACGGCATAAGGTCCGCAAGCCTTTATTTCGGACCCAGGGCGGCCTACGCCCAGGAAGCGGATATAAACATAACCACCCCCGCCATAAGGGCACTGAGGCAATCCTTGCAGCAAAGGATGGCTTCCATAAAGCCCTACCTTGACGGGGGAAACGTGGGGATATCCAATAAAGGCTTCCTGGTGGTCCGCTCGAGCGAGGGTTTGAACCTGAAAGAAAAGGCTAAGCTAACACGGCTCGTGGATTCCGACAACCGCGACAGGGAGGCACTTTACGTAGAGATCGCCAAGGCAAATAACTTCGGCCCGGAAAGGGTCGCGGACATTAAAGAACTCTTCGCAAAGAGCTGGATAAAGGAGGCCCGGGGTGGCTGGTGGGTCCAGGAGCCCGACGGTAAATGGCGTAAGAAGTAATGAGCCGGCAAAAGGCAGCGTTTCTTGTGAACGGGAGTACCTTTAAGTTTTAAAAGTAAGGAGTCTATGTCTTACGAGCGCACAAGGATAAGCAAGAGGGTTCCGTTCAGATACACTGTATTCTACGGACCCACAAACCCCCCCGAACACACGTCCTTCGTAACAGACATCTCTGAGACGGGCATCTGCATAAAAACGAACACCGTATACAAGCCCGGCACCAAATTATACCTGGTTATCGAGACCCCTACAAAGAGCTATTAGGCAGAGGGCGTAGTTGCCTGGGCTAGGAAGGCCCCGCAGAGGATGATACATATCGTAAAAAACGGGATGGGTATAAAGTTCACACGGGTAGAAAAGGAACTCATAGAACTTTATAAGGAGAAGTCAAGCCCTTAGCCGGGTGTGTTTTCTATAAATCTTCTGCCGCGGGTGTCTGTTAAATAACCGGACGACGGAAGGTTAAAAAGTCAATTCAAATTCGAACTCTTTTTCCCCGAGTAAAAACCTCTTTCTCAAGACCCTCACCTTTACCTTCTCTCCGGGCTTC
>JAUVFY010000147.1 GCA_030594025.1 Deltaproteobacteria bacterium
CCGGTCGTCGTGCCTTTCTCGGTGGTATAGACATAGATTATGTCTATGTCGGATGAGAAGTTCAGCTCCCTGCCGCCGAGCTTTCCGAGGCCTATGACCGAGAGTTCGGCCTCCCGCTCGTTACCTGCCTCGTCAATATAGACCGGCCGGCCGTAGGAGGCCCTAAGCTCTTCCATGCAGAAGCCGTGGGCCGCTTCGAGCGATGCGCTCGCAAGGTCCGAGAGCTCCCCGGTGACCTCTTCCAAAGGGGCCATGCCCAGGAGGTCCCTCGAGCCTATCCTCAGGTATTCCCTGTTTTTGTATCTACGGAGGGCCTTTCCCATGGAATCGAAATCCCCGGCACCCTCTGTCCACCCGGCGAGTTCTTTTTGAAAGACGGGAAGTTCCTTACGCTCGTTCAAGGCCCCGTCAAGGAAAAACTCTTCGAAGAACTCGACGTTCCGGGTAAGAACAGTCGAAAGATAGGGAGACGAGCCGCAGACCGTTACGAGCCTGCCTAAATTTTCCCCGTCCTCTAAGAACCGGGTAAGCGTGTGTCTGGGGAGGCTTTCTGTAATCCGTTCGAGGTTCGTAAGCGCCTGGTCCGGCGAAGGCGAGGAGAGAACCGCCTTGCAGAGCGTATCCGGGTCTCGTCCCAGGGGGGACCTTTTAATGAGCTCGAGGTTCTTAAGCGCCCTTTTCCCGTCGGAAAAGCCGAGCTTCGAGAGTGCCCGGGTGGCCTCTTTTTCGTCTTTAATATCGAGTATTTCTTCAATCATATGCAAGGCGTCTGGTTAAGAAGTTTATAAGCTTTTTATACCACCATTTTAAGAAAAAAGGCAAATAGTCCCGGGTGGCAGAAGATAACTGTAGTCCAGTCGAACCCCGTATCTGGTTAAAGGGCTCTTTACAAGCAGGAAATCCCGTGCTATTCGTTGTTTAAGGGAAAAAAGTAAAAAAAAGGGAAAACACTCCCAAAACGTGCCATGAAAAAGAGGTTTGTAGATTTCATCCGGGAAAGTAAGCTTAAGGGAAAAAAGGGAAAAAAGGGAAAAAAGGCCCCGGCAAGGGGCTGTATCGCCGCCTCGATTTTCCTTATAACCGCGGCGGCCCTTCTCATATACTCGAACACCCTTTACGGGCCGTTCCTATCGGACGACGAGTCGTACATCCTGAATAACCCCAAGGTCCAAGACCTGGGTAGCTTCCTCGACTTTTCGGGCACGCGCTACGTGGCCTTCCTCACTTTTGCCCTCAACTACGCCGCTGGCGGATACTCCACCTTCGGCTACCACCTCGTAAACCTCATAATACACACTGTAAACGGTTTTTTCATTTATTGGCTCATACTCATGACCTTTGAAACCCCGGTTATGGAAAGAAGTTTTAAAGATAAAGGGTTGGAGGTGAAATATTTTATCGCCCTTGCGACGGCCCTTGTTTTTGTCTCCCACCCGGTTCAAACCCAGGCAGTAACATACATAACCCAGAGGTTCGCGTCCCTTGCCACCCTATTTTACCTCCTTTCACTCGCGTTTTTCGTAATGTGGAGGGTATCCCGGGAAACCCCGGGCCAGAGGGGGCGGACAGCTTTCTATGTCCTTTCGCTTTCCTCGGCCGTCCTCGCCATGAAGACCAAGGAGATAAGTTTTACCCTGCCTTTTATAATCGTCCTCTATGATTTTGCCTTCTTCCCGGGGAAGACGTCTCGGCAGAGGCTCATTTATCTCGCACCATTTTTATTGACCCTTGCGATCGTCCCTTTGAGTTTGCTTTCACCCGAATCGGCCTCCGGCGGGGCGGCTCAAATTGACGAGCGTTTGAGGGAGAACCAGCTAAGAGATCTGACGACCATGCCGAGGTACGACTACCTCGTGACCCAGTTCACGGTGATAATGACCTACCTGAGGCTCCTTGTTTTTCCCGCGGGCCAGCGGATGTATTATGACTACCCGGTATTCAGCTCCTTCTTAGAGCAGGAGGTGTTTTTATCGTTTTTATTCATTTTCACTTTGCTGAGTTGTGCGATCTATCTTTTTACGCGCTCAAGGAAGACGAATAACGGCTTCGGGCTTTTCGTCGCCTTCGGGGTCCTGTGGTTCTTTATAACCCTGAGCGTAGAGTCGAGCGTTATTCCCATAAAGGACGTCATAGCAGAGCACAGGATTTATCTGCCGTCCATCGGGCTTTTCACGGCCTTCACGGCTACTGTCTCGTACGTATTTTTCTCGGCCCGGAGGAACCCGGAGGCCGCATGGGCGCTCGTATGCGTCATAGTCGTTCTCCTGTCCATCGCGGCCCATAAAAGGAATTACGTGTGGGCCGACAGGCTCTCTTTCTGGCTCGACGAGGCTGGGAAATCCCCGGCCAGGGCCGAGGTCCATAACGGACTCGGAAGCGCTTATTACGACCTCGGGCGGTTCGAAGAGGCGGCGGCCGAATACGAGAAGGCCATATTGCTCGCCCCGGGATACGCCCGGGCCCACAACAACCGTGCCATGGTATTTAAGGGCCTCGGCAGGCCTGAAAAGGCCATAGAGCACCTCCATGCCGCCATAAGCCTGGACCCGGAGCTTTCAGGGGCATACTATAACCTCGGCAACGTGTTTAACGACCTGGGCCTCGCCGATTATGCCGTTTATAATTACAAAAAGGCCCTGGCCCTGGACCCGGACCTCGCCCTGGCGCATTACTTCCTCGGAGAGGTCTTAAAGGGCCAGGGAAAGACGGAAGAGGCCATAGGGGAGTACAGAGAGGCCATAAGGTTAAAGCCCAACCTCCATAAGGCCCATAACAGCCTGGGTGTGGCCTATTACGAGCTCGGCCGGCTGGATGAGGCCATAAAAGAGTATAAAGTGGCCCTTAAACTAAAACCCGACTACACGGGGGCCCACAAAAACCTCGGCTTTGCGTATTCGAAAAAGGGATTAAACAAAGAGGCGATTAAAGAATTTGAAGAGGTTTTAAGGATAAAACCCAGCGAGGCCACCGCACGTAAGGCCCTCGAATCCCTTACCGGACACTAAAAGTTCTTTATGTTTCTGCCCTGCCATGCACTTAGCCCGCATATACAGGCCCTTTACCATGCACCCATTTCCTTGACAAACCCCCGCCCTCGGCCTAAATTATAATGGGTTACAAATATATAAACCTAAAAGGATATTAACATGAGGCTCGACAGGTTCACCATAAAGTCCCAGGAGGCCCTCCAGGAGGCTCAAAGGCTCGCCGAGGCTGAAAACCAGCAGACAATCGGCGTGGAACACCTCCTCCTTGCCCTCATAGACCAGGAGGGCGGCATAGTAACGCCGGTCCTCGAAAGAATAGGGGCCAATGTTTCTCTTATAAGGAGCCAGCTCACTGAGGCCATAGGGAAAAGGCCCAGGGTAACGGGCGCGGGCGCAGGCGAGGTCTACATAGACCCCGAACTAAAGGCCGTCCTCGACGCCGCCGAAAAGGAAGCGAGAGAACTAAAGGACGAGTTCACATCCACGGAACATATACTCATGGCCATCGCAGGGGCAAAGGCCGTGGAGGCCTCGAAGATACTGGCCTCGCAGGGGGTCGTTAAAGATTCGATCCTTAAGGCCCTGGAGACGATTAGGGGCTCCCAGAGGGTAACCGACCAGATGCCCGAGGAAAAGTACCAGGCCATAACTAAATACACGCGCGACTTAGTAGAGCTTGCAAGAACCGGAAAGCTCGACCCGGTAATAGGCCGCGATGACGAGATAAGAAGGCTCGTACAGGTCCTTTCGAGGAGGACGAAAAATAACCCCGTCCTCATTGGAGAGGCGGGCGTGGGAAAGACCGCCATAGTCGAGGGCCTTGCCCAGAGGATAGTCTCCGGGGACGTGCCCGCCACACTCAAGAATAAAAAACTCCTTGCCCTCGACCTGGGCTCTCTCATAGCAGGGACCAAG
>JAUVFY010000220.1 GCA_030594025.1 Deltaproteobacteria bacterium
GGACGTTGTGCTTCTCGATACCATGGGCGAGCTGAGCTCGGTGTACGGGCTTTCAACCGTGGCATTCGTAGGCGGCACACTCGTCGACATCGGGGGACATAACCTCCTTGAGCCGGCGTTTTTCGGCAAACCCGTCGTCTACGGGCCTTACCTGAGGAGCTACCTCTACATGGCGGAGATGCTCGAGGAGGCGGGGGCCGGGGTAAGGGTCACACACCGAGACCTTTCGGCGAACCTTGCAATGCTGCTCAGGGACGGCGAGCTCAGAAGGAAAAAGGGTGAGGCCGCACAAAAGGTCGTTCAGGCGAACAGGGGGGCCACCGAAAGATGTGCCGGCGTTATCGAGGGGGTTTTAGTTTAGTTTAATTTAAAGGCCGGTGGAGGGAAAGCTGTGTTAAGGGGCGTAAAAAATATTGTGCGCGGGTGGATGGACGAGCAAGACCCGGGCCCCCTCATCCATGCCTTCCTGTATACACTTTCCGTTTTTTACGGCCTCGCTGTGAAGCTCAGGCTTTTCCTGTACGGCTCGGGGGTCCTCAAAACAAAAAAACTCCCGTGCAAGGTCGTCTCCGTGGGAAACATTACCGTCGGGGGCAGCGGCAAAACACCCATGACCATGCACCTGGCGGAACTGTTCAGAAAGGCCGGGCTCCGCGTGGTTATATTGAGCAGGGGGTATAAGCGGGCTGGTAGCGGCTTTGCCGTGGTATCGGACGGCGAGAAGATACACCTGGGCCCTTATGAGGCCGGAGACGAGCCCTATCTCATGGCCACGAGGCTCAAGGGTGTACCCGTAATCGTGGGCAAAGACAGGGTAAAGAGCGGAGCCCATGCCGTAAGGAACTTCTCCCCCCATGTCGTGGTTCTCGATGACGGGTTCCAGCACATAAGGCTCGAAAGGGATTTTAATATACTCCTCGTGGACTCGAAGCTCGCCTTCGGGAACTCTTTTCTCCTTCCCCGGGGCATACTGAGGGAGCCTGTGAGTGCGGCGGCCAGGGCGGACCTTGTAATGTTTAAGGGGCAAGGTCCGGGAACCGAGAAGACCGTTGAAGCCTTTCTTTCGGGATTCGACAAGCCCGTAAAGAGTTTTAATTACATGCCCGCCGGGTGCATTGATATCAAGGACGACACGGTAAAGGATGCCCTGTTCATCAGGGGCAAAAGGGTCCTGGCGGTTTCCGGCATCGCCGAGCCGGCCTCTTTTACCGGGACCCTCGAAGAGGCAGGAGCCGTGGTTGAGAAGACCCTTGTCTACCCCGACCACCACAGCTACACACCTGAAGACGTCGATGAAATTATTAAACAGGCAAACGAAGGGGCCGTTGAGCTGGTCGTTACAACCGAGAAGGACGCCGTAAAGCTAAGGGCCTATAGCCGGAAGTTCTCGGGCATAACCGTCTTCGCTCTTTCCATCGAGGTCAAAGCAGAGGGGCTGGAAGCCCTTTTTGGTGAAAAGCTCGGGATTTTACCTCACGCGGGGTGTGGTTGAAGTATCCCGGGGATGTGGTACAATATAAGTAGAGAGATTAACAGGCGTTGCTTGAACTAACGCGTGTGTACGTAAGCCTCATCCGTAGGGTGCGTGCAAACCACCTAAAGTGGCGCTATCTTAAAGACATTAAAATATTCAGTCATCAAAGGGAGTGAATATTGAGATGTCTTGAAAGAAAGGGCCGACGGATTGGATAAAAGCTGTTCAATGCAACGCTTGTTTTTGGGGCCATGGGCCCCTTTTCTTCTGGTTCTTTTTTAACGTAAAGAGCCTATGAGGGGGTCATAGGCCCCTTTTTTATTGAATACAGCCTATTTTGATGATATTTAATAATAGTTAAAATTCCAACTATGGAAGGGGAAAGGGTCCGGTGGCCCTGCAGGTCTTCAAAACCTGTCTGCCTTCGCAAAACGGGGGCTGGAGGGTTCGACTCCCTCCCCCTTCCGCCACAGTCACGGACTGCTTCTTCAGCCATTGGCCGCGCCCATGGGCCGCGGCCACTGGCCGTTTCTTTTTTTAACTCACCCGTTTGCCTGTTTTATACCCCCGTAACCAGACTTTTTTGCCCACCAAACCTAATTGTTGACACCAAAGCGTATTTCAGATAAATTACCACGAACCACTTCTAAGAAAGGGACGCCTATGAGACAAAAAACCTGTTCGTTTTATCGTCTGAGCTTTCTTATCTCCCTCCTGGCATTTATTCTTGGAGCAACTCCGGCATGGTCTTTGGGTCCCAGACCCCTTGAGACCGAGGAGGCATGGCCTATAGAAAAGGGTACCCTACAGTTAAGTCTCGGCATCGAGTACCAGGACGATAATATACTTCCCTTCGACACCCTCGGAAGGGACAGGGAGGTTCTGAGGGCCCCTGTCTTTGGGGCGGCCC
>JAUVFY010000194.1 GCA_030594025.1 Deltaproteobacteria bacterium
AAACTTATCCATCGTCCATATGAGCATTACAATGAAAACACCAATGCGAAGAACAAACAAGGCACTTGGCAAACGGTCGTCAGTATTCATAAGACCACCCTCCCTGTGTTTATTTGTTTTGTTACTGAAAGGGTTTCCCCCTTTAACCCTCAGCCTCTTTGGGTCTTGTACCGTTCAAACAGCTTCCCCCAATCGGTCTCCATGAATCTTTTAATCCGTGACCTCCCGATCGTCGGGTACCAGATGAGATCGTGGTAGATGTTACTCGCAAGGGGGGCCCAGAAGACAAGCGGCGACTGAAGCGCTATCCGCTCGAGAAACTTAAGATGCCCGAGCCTCAGCAGCTGGTCGCCGTATATGACGAGGCTCTTTTTGACCTCGAAACCGAAGTCAATGCCTGTTATGTCCTCTCCGGAGACCTCTATTTTATCAGGGTCCCCAACGCCGAGACCCATCTCGTGGCACATCCTAATGTAAGGGATTTCCATCGGCTTGAAGCCCATCATCCGTGCCGCAACGGAGTCTATGGCCACCGAGTCCCCGCTTGCCAAGATAAAATTCTTTATCTTCGGCACCATGGTCCTCGGGCCCGCTCCGTCTCCGCACACGGTGCCGTCCATTACGGCGAAGATGCCCGGGTGGAGCTCCTTCTGCATGAGCATAAGATCCACCATGACCTCGTGTATGTACTTATGGGCATAGTGGCGGACCTCCTTTAAGAGCCCGCCGAAGGCGTTCTTTATGGCCCCGGTGGTAGTGGAATGGCCGTGGGTCTTAACCGTGGGGAGGTGTATTACCTGTTTTCCGATAAACGTTTTCGGGATCTCTATTCCCTCGGGGAATATCTCGTCGAGTTTCAAGAGTTTCCCCTTGAAGTCGTACTTGACCCATTCGACCTCAGGGAGCGCTATGAAGGGCAAGCCGTATTTTTCGAGTACAGGCATCCAGCCGTTATTTACAGCACCCTTCACGGGGTTGGTAACAACGGTCTTGTTCTCAACGGGGAAGAGTTTTTCCCTTTTGAAGCCGTCTTCGATGAGTTTTTTTACCGACCCTTCGAGCTGCCAGGGCTGTGTCGAGCAAGCGGGGAAGTATTTGGTCCATGAGAGGTTTAGCTTTATGAGGGTTTCGCTTTCCGGGGATATAAAATCCCTGTAGCCGGCCATGTCCATGAGCCTGGAGTAGTCATTGAGGACGCTTCCCGGAGATGTTTTAATGACCGCGACATTGGCTTTCATGGTTTGCTCCTTTCCCCCCTTTCTCCCTTTTCCAGGTTCTTATGGAATTGTACCCAAAAAAAGAGCCAGGGTAAAACAAGAAAATAACCGTTTTTGAGCCATATGAGTCCAGAAAGGCTCATGATGTAATCGTCGGTATAGCTTATCATGACCTGGTTTACGAGCAGAAGCCCCATCAAAAGGTAGAAGAGCTTTCGACGTTCATTGAAAAAAATCGTCATAACCACGGTGTGGCCCATGGCATAGTAATTAAGGAACTCGGGGACCATCCACGGCAGGAGGACAAGGGCCGCGACCCCGCCTCGAATGAGTGTCTCCCGGTCGTTTCCCTTCCTTGCGATATAGAGGACAAAGGCGACAAAGGAAAACCTTCCCAGCCAGAGGGCCACATCAGTGATTATCGAAGGCCCTGCCTTCCACATATTCCATGTGCCGTAGAGACTTACGTTATTGGATACAAGGGCACCGGAAGCGAACTGGAGCCTTATCTTCTGGACCCACTCCATCCAGTCCGCCCCGTAGGCCTGTGAGGCTCCCCCGAGCAATAAAACCGTCAATGCAAGGGAACCCATGTATCTCATCTCCCGGGTTGAAGCCCACGGGGACCTTTTCTCCGCAATCTTTAATACGGCCGATATGAAGACCGGAACGGCAAGGATCAAGGGGAATATCTTAAGGAGCGCGGCGATCGCCGTCGCAGCGCCTGCAGCGCCGAAGCGGCCCCTGCTCAAAAGATAAAGGCTAAGGCAGGCGGGCAGAAACCATGCCATTGCTACAAGGCCCAGCAGGTTCCACCCCACAAACTCCCATGAGGTGACTGTAAGGGCGTAAAAAACAAGGAGCTGCGGCCTGTCCCAACCCAAGGCCCTCGACAGTGCGAGCCCTGAAAATGCGAGTAGTATTAGTTCCAGGGCGGTGGACCAGCGAAACGAGTTTATGGTAAGCGGCAGGTGCACGGCAGGGTCCATCTGTCTTAGAAGCACATAGAAAGGTGAACCGTTAAAACCTTTGTCTTTAAAGTTAATATAGACATAACCGGCATCCTTCTTAAGCTCCGAGACCTGCGGTTCCTTGAAACCCTCCTGTTCGAGTATGATCGAGGCATGTTTGTTGAAAAGTCCGTTCTCTTCACACCTTTTTCTCAGGGCGCCAATCCCTTCGCCGGGGTCGAATGGGACGTTGAACCTTTCAAGGAGCCAGATGTAATAGTTTCTTTTCGCTATGGGAGTGCCGTTTACCAGGTCACCGGCCGAATAGTCGCCGCGCAGATCCCTGAAGTCTTCCAGTGGGTCTCCCCTTGCGGCCTTTAATACGGTGTAAAAATCGAAGTAGTCGATTTTATACTTCGCGCCGAGATAGTAGTGGCTGTAATTGTTCGGGATGACTTTAAAGTAGGGGAAAAAGACGAACACCATGAACCCCAGGTAGAGGGTTATCACCGTGGCAAGCAAGTACGCTGTCCATTGTGGCCTGTAAGAGTGTAAAATGGCCGCGATAAAAACCAGAAAGAGCAATGCGGCCAGATATATTTGCG
>JAUVFY010000038.1 GCA_030594025.1 Deltaproteobacteria bacterium
CCCACGCCCCAGCCGACGAGCCTCAAGTTAACCCTGCTCCGGTCCTCGCTCATCGCCCAGGCGATGCCCAGGAAAAAAAGGAGCCCAACGAGGCTTATGAGTTTCTCAGCGACCATGAAAAGCCCCCCTCTTAGAGCTTTTAAAGAAAGATAATACGTAGAGGTCTATGTGTCAACCGGAGTTTTTTACCGTGATTGTATGAGCCCCCCGAACGGCATTGCTCTAACCCTTTGAGTTGAATTGTTCAGATAAAGATGTTATTTTAAAATTATCAAAGCACAATAAAAGATTTAAAAAGGTAGACTTTACTTGGCCATTAAATTCAACGCTTCCGAGCACCATACCATCGGCATAGAGCTCGAGGTCCAGCTCCTCGACGGCGAGACCCTTTCGCTCGCCCCGGTCTCAGGTAAGATAATAGAGGCCCTCGACGGGCTCGGGGGCTCGGTAAAGCACGAGCTCCTGACCTCAAATTTAGAGATAAATACCGACGTCTCGCGCTCGGTAACCGATGCGGCAAGGGACCTCTATTCGAAGTTCGACAGGGTCACGAAAGAGGCTTCAAAGCACAATATAGTCCCATGCTCAGCCGGCACCCACCCCTTCAGCCTTTGGAAGGACCAGACCGTTACCGAGGACGCGAGGTATAAGAGGCTCCTCGAGAACCTTCAGATAGTGGCCAGGCGCTTTAACATATTCGGCCTCCACGTGCACATAGGCGTGGGAGGGGGCGAGAGGTGCATCTATGTAATGAACAAGATGCTCTATTACCTGCCGCATCTACTTGCCCTTTCGGCCAACTCGCCTTTCTGGCAGGGTGCCAATACAGGGCTCAACTCTTACAGGGTAAAGGTCTTCGAGAACCTCCCCATCGCCGGGCTGCCCTTCTATTTCGAACACTGGGACGATTACACCCGGCTCGTGGAAAACTACATTGCCACGGGCACGATCGAGACCATAAGGGAGCTCTGGTGGGACATCCGCCCCCACCCGGACTTCGGCACCGTCGAGATAAGGGTCTGCGACATACCCGCCACGGTCAAGGAGTCCCTCGCCCTTGCGGCCCTTATCCAGGCCCTGGTAAAAAAGTTCGAGGACGAATACTTGAAGGGCGTGACATTCTTGAGGCCCCACTCGGCCGTCATAAGGGAGAACAAGTGGCGGGCCTCGAGGTGGGGCTTTGACGGGGAGTTCATAACCGAGGACGGAGGGGGTACGATAAAGGCCGCCGATGCCATAGAGATACTCGTAAGCTCGCTCGAAGGGGAGGCCGAGGAGCTCGGAAGCGGAGAGTATCTATCCTACATAAACGAAATACTCAAGCACGGTAACGGCTCGAAGCGGCAGCTCGAGGTCTGGCGGGAGACCGGGGACCTTAAGGAGGTCGTTAAGGACCTCTTGAGGAGGCTCACCGAAGACTTACGTACGGGGTTAGGAAGATGAAAGGGATGATCTCAGCGGGTCACGAACTCACCGCCCGTGCGGGTGTCGAGATGCTCGAAAGGGGCGGAAACGCCTTTGATGCCGCCGTGGCGGCTGTCTTCGCTTCCTTTGTCTGCGAGACCTCCATCACAAGTGCCGGGGGCGGGGGGTTCTTCATGGCACACTCGAGGGGGGGCGAGCCGGTACTTTATGATTTCTTCTCCAAGGTCCCGGGCAAGGGGGGTGTTTTGAGGACCGAGGACCTGGATTTCTTCCCCGTGTACATAAGTTTTGCGGACACCACGCAGGAGCTCTATATCGGCAGGGGTTCGGTGGCCGTGCCCGGGTGCATGGCGGGCCTTGAAATGGTCCACGAGAGGCACTGCACACTCCCCCTTAAGGTCCTGCTTTCACCGGCCATCAGATATGCAAACGAGGGCGTACCCCTGAGCCCCCACCAGGCTTACTTCATAAGCCTCCTCTCGCCGATGCTCACCGTTTCCGAAGAGGGCCGCAAGGTCTATGCCCCGCGGGGTTCACTCATCAGGCAGGGAGACCTCATAGTAAATAAAGACATGGCAGAGACCTTCGAGTACCTTTCAAAAGAGGGGTTAAAGAGGTTCTACGAGGGCCCCATAGCCGAAAGCATCCTGGAGGGCTTCGGCGAGTGGGGGCTTATAACTAAAAGGGACCTGAGGGAGTACAACGTCTGCGTGAGGGAACCGCTCGAGGCCTCTTACAGGGGTAACCTCGTGTATACCAACCCGCCTCCTTCTTCGGGCGGGTGTCTCGTGGCCTTTGCGCTTAAGCTTCTCGAGAGCCATGACATAACGGGCCTCGGCCACAACGGCTCCCGGTATTTGAGGCTTCTCATTGAGACGATGAAGATAACCGACGAGGCCCGGAGAGAGGACTTCGACCACAGGGTGTACGAAGAAGGCGTGGAAGAGGAGTTCCTCTCCGCAGAGAACATAGAATTATACGCCAAAAGGCTCTCAAGGGGGCTTTCTACCTCTTCCGTTTACGGCACTCCCGGCCCCCCCACCCCCCCCGCCCCCCCGGGCCCCACCGGCCCGGGCAATACCACACAGGTAAGTGTTGTGGACGGCGAGGGTAACGCCGCCGCGGTCACAACGTCCACGGGCATAGGAAGCGGCTTCATGATCCCGGGCACCGGGATAATGATGAACAACTTCCTGGGAGAGGAGGACCTGAACCCCCACGGCTTCCACACCCAGACGCCCGGGACAAGGATATCTTCCATGATGGCCCCCACGATAGTCATGAAGGACGGGAGGCCCAGGATAGTTTTAGGCAGCGGCGGGTCTAAGAGGATAAGGAGCGCGATACTCCAGGTCATAATGAACATAATAGACCACTCCATGCCCGTTACCCAAGCGGTCGATGCGGCCAGGGTCCACTGGGACGGCTATACCTTCCAGGCAGAGCCAGGAGTCGAAGAGACTGCCCTCGAGTCCTTGAGAAAAGAGGGATTTCCGGTTAAACTCTGGAAGGTGAAGGACGTATACTTCGGGGGGGTCAACACGGTCTGCATGGACGAGGGGGGTGTTTCCGGAGGGGGAGACCCGAGGCGCGGCAGTGTTGCTTTAAAGGTGGATTGAACATTCGAGGGTGAGATGAAAAAACAGGTAAAGCAGTGCCTGGATAAGGCGGAGGAGAGCCGGGTGAATATGCTCGAAAAGATAGTCAAGAAGGCAGAAGAGATAAGGGACCGGGTCATAAAGTTCCGAAGGGAGATACACAGGAACCCTGAGCTCGGCGGTTCGGAGGAGAAGACGTCCGCCTTTGTCGCCGGCATACTCGAGGACAACGATATAGAGGTTAAAAGGGGTGTGGCGGGTTACGGTGTGGTGGGGCTCCTCAAGGGCTCCGGCGAGGCAGATACCGTGGCCCTGAGGGCCGACCTGGACGCTCTTCCCATTCAGGACTATAAGAAGGTAGAATACGCATCGAGCGTGCCGGGGATAATGCACGCCTGCGGCCACGACGTACATTCGGCCGTGCTCATGGGCACGGCCATAGTGCTCGGGAGCTTACGGGAAAGACTCAAGGGTAACGTAAAGTTCATCTTCCAGCCCTCCGAGGAGAGGCCCACCGGGGGCGCGGATTACATGATAAAAGCCGGGGTCCTCGAGGACCCGGCCCCTTCTGCCATCTTTGCGCTCCATACCTTCCCTGAGATGCAGGTGGGCACCATCGGGCACAAGGCCGGGATAATGACCGCTTCGGCCGACAGGTTCAGGATAGTGATTAAAGGAAAGAGCGGCCACGCCTCGAGGCCCCACCAGACGGTTGACGCGGTCCTGGTCTCGTCAATGGTGATAAGCGCCATACACCACATCGTTACGAGGAGGACCGACCCCATCCACCCGGCGGTCATATCCGTGGGGACAATTGAAGGGGGCTCTGCGCCCAACGTCATAGCGGAGGTCGTTGAGATGAGGGGCACCGTGAGGACCCTGAGCCCGAAGACCAAAAAAATCATGCCCGCGCTCATCGAGAAGGTCATAAAGGGCACGACCCTTACTATGGGGGCCACCTACGAGTTCCTCTACGAGTCGGGAAGCCCCTCGGTGGTAAACGACTGGGCCTTGAACCAGCTGGCGAAAAGATGCGCCGTGGACGTCGTAAGCGCACAGAACGTCTTTGAGCTTCCAGACCCCATAATGGGCGCGGAAGACTTCGCTTACTACTCTGAGAAGATCCCCGGGATGTTCATAAGGCTCGGTACGAGCAACAGGGAAAAGGGCATCATGACCCCGCTCCACAGCTCTTATTTTGACGTGGACGAGGACGCCCTGGCCGTGGGCATAAAGGTTATGAGCTGGATAGCCGTGAACTATCTGTGCTCAAAAGCCGGGGAAAAACTATGAAGAAGCGTTACATAGTCGCTCTTATGACCGCGCCGAGCGAAGAGGAGGGGGTCCTGATAGGTAAAAAGTTAGTGAGCGAGGGGCTTGCCGCATGCTGCAATATCGTACCAGGGGTGAGGTCCATATACACCTGGCAGGGTAAACTCTCGGACGAGGCTGAGGTGCTCTGCATCTTTAAAACAAAAAAATCCCTTTTCGACAGATTAAAAAAGAGGGTGAAGGAGCTCCACAGCTACGAGGTCCCGGAGGTTATCGCCATCGGCATTGACGAGGGACTTGAGGACTACCTCGAGTGGATAGACGGCGTCACCGTGACCTGACCCGCGCCGTTCACCAACATATTGACAAAGGCATTTAAGCCCGCTCTTTTTTGGTGTCTTCAAACCTTTAATTTTCTCGCCCCTTCATCAAAGATCGGGAATCGTTTTATTCCCATTTTTTGCAACCTGAATTTAAACGAGATTGTTAAAACCCCGACGCCGTATATAACGCTCCTTATAAAATTAATGGTTGAGGCTTCAGGGAAGTACCTCGTCGGACAGCTTAGCTCTCCTATACGGAAACCGAAATAGATTGCCTGTGTGAGTATATGGTTGTCGAAGACGAAGTCGTCGGAGTTCTCTAAAACGGGCAGTTTCTCAAGCACTTTCCTCGCATAGGCCCTATAGCCCGTGTGATATTCAGACAGTTTATAGTTAAGGAGGATGTTCTGTAAAAATGTGAGGACCCTGTTGGATATATACTTATAAACGGGCATCCCGCCCTTCAGCGCACCGGGCCCCAATATCCTGGAGCCAAGCACGACATCGAACTCCCCTGAGGCTATCATTGAGGCCATGGCAGTTACGAGTTTCGGTGGATACTGATAATCGGGGTGGAGCATCACGACGATATCCGCCCCCAGCCTCAATGCCTCCTTGTAACATGTCTTCTGGTTTGCGCCATAACCCAGGTTCTCTTCATGGACTACAATATTTTTTATTCCCAGCCTCTTTGCCTCTTCTATGGTCAGGTCGTCACTACAGTCGTCCACGAGGATGATCTCATCAACGATATCCATGGGTATATCGTTATAGGTCAACTCCAGGGTCTTCTCGGCGCGGTATGCGGGTAGAACCACGACTATCTTCTTGCCATGAAGCATGGGTGTTGTAATCCTTCTTTCGTACTATCAATAGAAGCAAAATTATGGCAAATTGCAGGATATCTGTCAAATCAACGCGGAACCGGAGGGTGGGCTCCGGTATGCAGGCGCCTTTTCCAAAGGCTTAAAAGGAACTGCGGACTCAGGCGCAATTGCTCCGCCTCAGGCATAATTGTACCGTCTCAGACGGTTTCCTTTTGACAAACGCCCTTCTTTTATAATAAAATATTTTATTAAGGTTTTTGGGAGCTTACAGAGATGAAGGACCGGCGAAATATAAGGAATTTCTCCATCATAGCCCATATAGACCACGGGAAATCGACCCTCTCGGACAGGCTCTTAGAGTACACGGGTACATTGACCGAAAGGGACAGGGTCGACCAGTTCATGGACAAGATGGAATTAGAGAGGGAGCGCGGCGTGACGATAAAGGCCCAGACGGCCCGGCTCGTCTACAGGACCGACGACGGCACGGAGTACCTCTTGAACCTCATAGACACACCGGGCCACGTGGACTTCAGCTACGAGGTCAACCGGAGCCTTTCGGCCTGCGAGGGGGCTGTGCTCGTCGTGGACGCATCCCAGGGGGTGGAGGCCCAGACGCTTGCGCACCTTTACACGGCCTCGGACGTGGGCCTCGAGATAATCCCGGTTCTTAACAAGATTGACCTCCCACAGGCAGACCCCGAGAGGGTAAAGGGCGAGATGGAGGACGTCCTGGCCCTCGACAGCTCTGGAGCGCTCCTTGCGAGCGCAAAGGAGGGTACAGGCATAAAGGAGATACTCGATGCCATCGTAGAGCGCATACCACCTCCCCAGGGTGACCCCAGGGCCCCTTTGAGGGCGCTCGTTTTCGACAGCTGGTACGACACCTACCGCGGGGTGGTCGTGCAGATACGGGTCTATGACGGTGTGATAAAAAAGGGGAAGAAAATAAAATTCATGGCCACTGGAAAGACCTACGAGGTGGACGGCGTGGGCGTTTTTTCACCCCACCCCAGGGAGGTCGAAGAGCTCGGAGTGGGCGAGGTCGGGTTCTTTACCGCGGCGATAAAAGAGGTGAGGGATACGAATGTGGGTGATACGGTGACCGGCGCGAGGAGGCCCGCCGAAAAGCCGCTACCCGGCTACAAGGCGGTAAAGCCCATGGTCTTCAGCGGCCTTTACCCGGTCGAATCGAAGCAGTACGCCAACTTGAAGGACGCGATGGAGAAGCTCCGGCTGAACGATTCGTCTTTTTCGTACGAGCCCGAGACCTCCCTTGCCCTGGGTTTCGGGTTCCGGTGCGGCTTCCTCGGGCTATTTCACATGGAGATAATCCAGGAGAGGCTCGAGAGGGAGTACGGCCTGGAGCTCATAACCACCGCCCCTACGGTCGTATACAGGGTTACAAAGACGGACGGCGAGTTAGTACACATCGAAAACCCCACGAAGCTACCGGGCCCGCAGTCGATAGATAAGATGGAGGAGCCCTACATACTCACGACCATACACCTGCCGGCCGAGTACCTGGGTTCTGTTTTGAGCCTCTGCGAGGCGAGAAGGGGGGCGCAGAAGTCCCTTAAGTACGTCACCCCCTCGAGGGTGATGCTCACGTACGAGATACCGCTGAACGAGGTGGTCATGGACTTCTACGACAGGCTGAAGACCCTCACAAGGGGTTATGCCTCCATGGACTACGAGTACCTCGACTACAAGGAGGCCGACCTTGCAAGGCTCGACATCCTCATAAACGGTGATCTGGTAGACGCACTCTCGCTCGTGGTGCCCAGGAAGAGGGCGTACACGAGGGGTAAGGAGATAGTGGAGAAGATGAGGGGTGTGATACCCAGGCAGATGTTCGACGTGGTGATTCAGGCGGCCATAGGCACCAGGGTCATCGCAAGGGAGTCGTTGAAGGCCTTGAGGAAGAACGTAACGGCCAAGTGTTACGGCGGGGACATCACGAGGAAGAGGAAGCTCCTTGAAAAGCAGAGGGAGGGCAAGAAGCGGATGAAGCAGGTGGGAAAGGTCGAGCTCCCGCAGGAGGCCTTCCTCGCCGTACTGAAGGTGGGTTGATTTCCGCGATACATATAGTAGAATCTTTCAGGGGTCTTTAATTTTTTAACTTTTCGCTTTACTCACTTTTTACTTTTTTACTTTTTTTTACTTGAGTGCAACCTTCATGGCAGAAGATAAAAAACAGACAGAAGACGCTATAAAAGCAGGCACCCCTACGGGCGTTCGTAAAAGGAAAAGGGTTTCGAAGAGTAAAAGATACGCCCAGGACATCTTCGAGGCCGTAGCCATAGCGCTCGTACTGGCGCTTATTATAAGGACCTTTCTTTTCCAGGCCTTCAAGATACCGTCGAGCTCGATGGAGGACACACTCCTCATAGGCGACCACATTCTCGTGAGCAAGTCATCCTACGGTTTTCAGCTGCCCAAACCGGCAATGATTGAAGTATTCGGCATTACAGTACCCTTTTTCGAGACCGAGCTGAAAACCGTCTGGGGAGAGATAGAAAGGGGTGACATAGTGGTCTTCCGCTTTCCCGAAGACAGGTCAAAGGACTTCATAAAAAGGGTCATAGCCCTGGAGGGCGACAGAGTTGAAGTAAAGGACAAGAAGGTCTATGTAAACGGTGAGCCGACGGAAGAGCCTTATGCTTTGTTCAAGGGGAGTATCCCGGTGGATCTGCGGTCAAATAGCTTCGGCCCTTACGTGGTGCCCCGGTCCAAGATATTCGTAATGGGAGACAACAGGGACAGGAGTTTCGACTCCCGCTTCTGGGGTGCGGTGGATATGAAGGACATAAAGGGCCGGGCGTTTATCGTATACTGGTCGAGGGACCCGGCACGCGGCTGGCCCCTGGGGATAAGGCTAGGTAGGTTCGCACAAAAGATACGCTGACAAAATAAATTTTTTCTTTCGTTGTGAGTGCCCTGAAGGCTCCCTGAAGACCCCCTGAAGACCGATGAGAAATGAAAATACGTTGAAGCACCGACCCGTTGATGTTATAAGGCTCGTATAAAGGCATAACAAAAGGGATGAGTCCGGCTATATGAAGGCCCTTATAGAAAAGTTCGACACCTATCTCGCGGTCGAGAAGAACGCCTCGATCCATACGAGGAAGTCTTACACAAGGGACTTAAGGCAGTTCGAGGGTTTTTTAAAGGGTTATCCTAAACTAAAATCCCTTGAAGACGGGGAGGTCGACGTAAGGGCCATAGAGGCCGGGGCTCTCACCGCTTTCGTCGCCAGCCTGTACGGGGCCGTGGCGAAGGTATCCATCGCAAGGAAGCTTTCGACCTTGAGGAGCTTTTTCAGGTTCCTGGCGAGAGAGGGCATCGTTAAGACGAACCCGGCGGAGCTCATAAGCTCGCCCAGGGTCGAGAAGTACCTGCCCATGGTCCTAACGGTCGAGGAGGCAAAGGGCCTCGTCGAGGCCCCGACGGCCCCGGTGGAAGCGTTAAGGGCGAAGGACAGGCCTGTTAAAACGATTTTCAGGGACTGGGCCGTGCTTGAGCTCCTGTACTCTTCTGGCATAAGGGTGAGCGAGCTCGTGGGGATTAATGTCCGTGACCTGGACCTCGAAGAGGGCTCCGTAAGGGTAACGGGCAAGGGGAGAAAGGAAAGGATAGCCCTCGTAGGAAGCCACGCACAGGGTGCCATAAGGTTGTATTTGAAAGAAAGCGGGACAAAGGAGGGGACAGGGAGGAAGACCCCGCTTTTTACGGGAAGGCAGGGGGCCCCCATATCCCAGAGGACAATACAAAGGATAGTAAAGACCTACACGAAGAAGAGCGGTATAGACAAGCGCCCCACGCCGCACACCCTGAGGCACAGCTTCGCCACACACCTTCTGGATGCGGGGGTGGACCTGAGGGTCATCCAGGAGATGCTCGGGCACGCAAGCCTTTCAACGACGCAGAGGTACACGAAGGTATCGATTAAAAGACTCATGGAGGTATACGACAAGACCCATCCGAGGGCATGATAAGGGGGGGCTTGATAAGGGAATTCAAGATGAGCATAAATCCAGGGATGTTCAAAGGCACAACGATTATCGCCGTAAGGAGGGACGGGAAGGTCGCCATCGCAGGAGACGGCCAGGTAACCCTCGGCACTACCGTGGTAAAGAAGGGGGCGGTAAAGATAAGGCGTATGCGCGAGGGCACGGTTTTGGCCGGGTTTGCCGGCTCGACGGCCGATGCGTTGACCCTTTTCGACAAGTTCGAGGCCAAGCTCGAGGAGTTCAGGGGCAACATAACAAGGGCCACGGTGGAGCTCGCAAGGGACTGGAGGACGGACAGGGTCCTGAGGAGGCTCGAAGCGCTTCTCATAGCCGTTGACATGGAGCATAGCTTCATCATATCCGGCGCGGGCGACGTTATAGAGCCCGAGGAGGGTATAGCGGCCATCGGCTCCGGAGGCCCCTATGCGTCGAGCGCGGCCAAGGTGCTCTTGAGGCACACAGACATGGACGCAAAGACGATCGCGGTCGAGGCCATGAAGGCCGCCGCCGAGGTCTGCATTTATACAAATGACCAGATATCGGTAGAGGAGTTGAAATAGTCTTATAGTCCGGACCAGCATAAGGAAGGGGTCCATGACCCGGTCCATGACCCCTGAAATAAAAGTAGCAGGAGGTTTTTTTAATTATGAGAAGTTTTACCCCGAAAGAGACAGTCTCGGAGCTCGATAAATACATCATAGG
>JAUVFY010000195.1 GCA_030594025.1 Deltaproteobacteria bacterium
CGGGACATTGAAGAAAGTTTTTATAAGGGACCTGAAGGAGAGGGAGCAGGTTGAAACGAGCTTCCTCGTAACAAGAAAGGACTCTGGGGTGAGCAAGTCCGGAAAACCCTACCTCAACTTGAGACTTAGGGACAGAACAGGAGAGGTGGACGCGAGGGTCTGGGATAATGCCGAGGAGATTTCCAAAAACTTTGAAAAGGATGACGTTGCAAAAGTCAAGGGCCAGGTCGTAGCCTACCAGGGCGAGCTCCAGATAAACGCTTTGGATATAAGGGGCCTCGCCGAGGGGGAGTACTCTTTAAGGGACTACCTGCCCTCATCAAAGAAGGACCCGGAGGAGATGATGAACGTGCTCGGGGGGGTCATCCGCTCCGTTGGGGACAGGCACCTGAGGGCCCTTCTGGAGGTATTTTTTGAAGACCCGGACATAAGCGAGCGCTTTAAGCTCGCACCTGCCGCAAAGGTCATGCACCATCCCTATCTCGGGGGGCTCCTTGAGCACGTACTTTCCATGTGCGGCCTCATAAAAAGGGTGGAGGGACATTACGAAGACATAAACTGGGACCTTGTGACCACTGGTGCCATACTCCACGACATAGGCAAAATCTACGAGCTCTCTTACGAGAGGTCCTTCGATTACACCGTCGAGGGGAGGCTCCTGGGGCACATAACCATTGAGATGGGACTCATAGAGGAGAAGATAAGAAAAGTCCCCGGCTTCCCCGAAAAGCTTGCCCTCCTTTTAAAGCACATGATACTCAGCCATCACGGCCAGCTCGAGTTCGGCTCCCCGAAGAGGCCAAAAACTCCGGAGGCGCTGGTGCTGAGCTATCTGGACGACCTCGATGCCAAGCTTACGGCGATGCAAGAGCTTATAAAGAGCGATACAGGCCCGGATCCTGACTGGACACCTTTCAACAAGCTCTTCGAAAGATTCATCTTTAAGGGCGGAAGATACGAGTCTGTAGAGGAAGACAAAAAAGAGAAAAAAGGGGAAAAAGAGAAAAAAGAGGAACCGGAGCTCTTCTGACAGATTCATACCCTGCTTACATTTTGCCTGCCAGGAAAAAAATACCGAATTTAAAGAGCATACGAAGAGCCGTAACACTCGCATGCAGAAAGGACCCGGCCTATAGAAAAACGGTGCCAGTTTTCGGCGAGGGACCATGCCCCTGCGAGATCATGATTGTCGGTGAGGCCCCGGGAAGAAAAGAGACCGAGCTTGGAAGGCCTTTCGTGGGCAGGGCGGGGGCCTTTTTTACCGCCTTTTTTGAGAAGGCGTTTAAAAAGCACAGGCAGGAGCTTTACATAACCAACGTCGTAAAGGTCTGGCCCAGGATAAATACCCTGAGGGGAAGGACGCGACCCCCGACGAAAGAGGAAGAGGCATTTTTCCTTCCTTACCTTAAAAGGGAGATAGAGGCAGTAAGGCCAAAGGTGGTGGTTACAGTGGGCAGGACCGCATTTAACGCCCTTTCCCCGGGCTCTGAGTTCAGGCCCGGCGAGTGGGTTAAAAGGCCTTTTGATTTCTCTATAATGCCCGTCTATCACCCTGCATACATATTGAGAAATCAGCACAGATTCGAGGAGCTTACGGGTGATATGAAAAAGGCCCTCGTTAAGGTCAAAAGGAGGTTAAGGGATTAGCATCTGGGGTGTTGCAGGGAAAGGAGACGATGGGGCACAATACCGGTCACATCGCAATAACGTTAGATAACCGCGTTGAATGTCATTTGATTTCCCCTTCATCCCTTGGTTTTACCGGACCGCAAACGGGGCAGTACAGCCCTTCCGCGTTCAGAGCACATGCGTGGCCGCATTCCGGACAGCACACGCAGTCTTCTACGCGCTTACCACACGATGGACAAAGCTCCTCTCTTGCAGTGATCATGGTATAACCTCCAGAGGTTCGGTATTATATATATTATAACCACCTATCGACTGTTTTCAACCGTCTTGGTCTTGCCCGCCCCAGTTTTTACTGTTTTCCGTAGGCATGCTCCCTCTCGAACCTCTCCGCCACACTGATACCCTCCTTTTCATCCACAAAGAAAAGTATAACGAGCCCCGTTAGGAAAAAAAGTGCCAGGGTGAGAACGGCGATCCTCTGGTCCCCTGTTGCAGCCGTTATCTCGCCGTATATGATCGGGCCAATGACTGCGGCGAATTTGCCGACCATGGCGAAGAATCCGAAGAACTCGGCATTCTTGCCGTGGGGGGTGAAGAGCCCCAAAAGGGCCCTGCTCGCAGACTGGTTCGCCCCGAGCGCAGAGCCTGCTACAAGGCCCAGAAGATAGAAACCGGTCTTTGTCTCCACAGCGTAAGCCCAGAGGGCGACGATTATCCATATGACAAGGGTAATCGAGATGGCCCTCCTCGAACCCAAAAGGTCTGTTATGGGGGCGAAAAAAAGTGCACCCAGGGCCGCGGCTACCTGGGTTATGACAAAATATACGATGAGGTCCGCCGGGGTGAAGTCAAGGACCCTGTTGGCAAAAACCGCACTGAATACGATTACCGTATTTATCCCGTCCGTGTAGATTAAGTAGCCGAGGAAGTACTTCAAGAGTTCCCTGAACCGCTTTATCTCGTGGAAGGTAATTACCAGTCTCTTGAAGCCACCCGTGAAATAACCGTTCATTACGGGTCCCCTGCTGCCGTAAGCCTTCTCCCTCAAGTAGACAAAGCTCGGTATGGAAGCGATAAGGAAGAAGGCCCCTGTAAGCGGAAAAGAGAGCCGGTAGTTTGTAAGGTTCTC
>JAUVFY010000257.1 GCA_030594025.1 Deltaproteobacteria bacterium
ATGCAGGAGAGTGTGCCCGAGGGGGTGGGCAAGATGTCGGCCGTCGTGGGTGCGGAGATAGAAAAGATTATTGATATCTGTAAAGACGTATCCGGCACGGGAAGTGTCGCGGTCCCGGCAAACATAAACACCCCGGAACAGCTCGTTGTCTCCGGACACACGGAGGCCGTCGACAGGGCCGCGGCGGCCGCCAGGAAGAGCGGGGCAAGGAAGGTCGTGGAACTCGCCGTAAGTGTGCCCTCCCATTCACCTCTCATGGCGCGGGCCGCTGAAAGGCTTGCCGGAGAGCTTTCGGGCATCCGGCTCGAAGACCCAACGGTACCCCTTGTAAGCAATGTGGAGGCTTTACCGGTAACTGACGGCGCTGAGATAAGGGGGCTTTTGAAAAGACAACTGACGAGCCCCGTAAGGTGGGTGGACATAATAAGAAGGATGAAGACCGAAGGGGTAAAGGCGACGGTCGAGATAGGCCCGGGCAGGGTCCTTTCGGGGCTTGTAAGGCGGATAGACGGTGAGATAGAGACGTATAATTTCGGGGAGCCCGGGGACCTGGAAAGGCTCGCGGGGCTCGTTGGTGCGCCGTAAGAAAAGAGTTTTCCGGAGGGGTTGCCATGAGACTTAAAGAAAAAATTTCTCTTGTAACCGGCGGCGGGCAGGGTATAGGAAGGGCCATCGCACTGAAACTCGCCCGCGAGGGCTCTCATGTCGCGGTGGTCGATGTGAACCTTGAAAAGGCCCGGGAAGTGGCAAAAGAGCTCGAAGCCATGGGAAGGAAGGCCCTGGCCCTGAAGGTCGACGTGGTGGACCAGAAAGAGACCGAGGAGATGGCAGAGACGGTGGTCTCCGGGCTGGGAGCACTTCACATACTCGTTAACAACGCGGGCATTACGAAGGATGCCCTTGTTTTGAGGATGAAAGAAGACGAGTGGGATATGGTTCTCGATGTGAACCTCAAGGGCCCTTACAACTGCACCAGGTCGGCGGTAAAGCTCATGAGCAAGCAGCGCTGGGGCAGAATTGTAAACATAGCATCCATCGTTGGCCTTATGGGTAATGCAGGACAGGGGAACTACTCTGCGAGCAAGGCGGGCCTCATCGGGTTTACCAAGACCGTGGCGAGGGAGTTCGCCACAAGGGGTATTACCTGTAATGCCGTTGCTCCGGGTTTTATAGAGACCCGGATGACAGAGGCCCTTCCGGAGAAGGTAAGAGAGGAGCTTTCCCGGCAGATACCCATGGGAAGGCTCGGCACCCCGGACGACGTGGCGGATGCGGTCGTTTTCCTCGCCTCGGATGCGGCTGCCTACATAACCGGCCACGTCTTGAGTGTAAACGGCGGGATGTACATGTAGCCCGTTGCGTCCCTGGAAGCCCCACCGGAGGCTTGTATAATTGCACCACCTCAGGTGGTTATAAATTGACTTTGCAACTGATAGGTGTTATATAATTGTGCAATTATTTAAGGGTAATTTAATTTTTCAGGAGGTGGATAATGCCAACAGAGAACAAGGTTAAAAAGATAATCGTAGACCAGCTCGGCGTGGCAGAGGACGAGGTAACGCCCCAGGCCTCTTTCGTCGACGACCTGGGAGCCGATTCTCTTGACACGGTGGAGATGGTGATGGCCTTTGAAGAGGAGTTCACGATCGAGATACCCGACGAGGATGCCGAGAAGATGAGGACCGTTCAGGACGCCATCGACTACATAGACAAGAAGGCCAAATAAACTGAACTTCCGGCTTTTTTAAACGGACAGGATGCGGTGCCCCTCGAGCATCCTGTTTTCTGTTTTTTATCTTTTTTATCAGGCTTGGGTCGGGCGATAAAAGCCGAGGGAAGCAAAGAATAGA
>JAUVFY010000010.1 GCA_030594025.1 Deltaproteobacteria bacterium
GCGACCCACGGCGGAACGCAGGGCGCGGAGCCCAACCCCACGGGCGCCATCGGAGTCGAGGAGTTCTTGAGGAGCAGGGGGATTAAGACGCCGGTCATTAACCTCACAGGCTGCCCCGCAAACCCGGAAAATATCATCTCTACGGTCCTTCACTATCTGCTCCTGGGCAAACTCCCCGAGCTCGACGCCCACAGCAGGCCGAAGATATTCTACGGCCAGACCATACACGACAACTGTACCAGGAGGGCGCATTTTGACGAGGGGCGCTTTGTCGAAGTCCTCGCCGACGCGAATATGGCCAAAGGGTACTGCCTCTATAAGGTCGGGTGCAGGGGCCCGCATACTTTCGCGAACTGTCCGACTGTGCTATGGAACAACAGGCAGAGCTGGTGCGTTGACGTCGCACCCTGCATCGGGTGCTTCGAGCCCAAGTTCTGGGACAGGTTCAGGGACTTCTATAAGCCCCTGCCCGACGTAAAGCTCCCGGGGGTTAAGGCGAGCGCGGATAAGATAGGCATCGGGCTTGCCGCGGTAACCGCCGCGGGTATAGGCGCGCATGCCGTGGGAAGCGCCGCAAAGGGCAGGCTCGGAAAAAAGGAAAGCCACATAGAGGCGGAAGAAGAGGAAACCAAGGAATAATTCGTTCGGACCTCTTACTAAGGACTATCATGGAAATGGATTTAATTTAAGGCAGAAAAGGAGGAGGCAGTGGGCGAAAGAATTGTAATAGACCCGATTACAAGGATAGAAGGACACCTTAGAATCGAGGTGGAGATAGCCAACGGAAAGGTCGTGAACGCATGGAACACCACGACGCTTTTCAGGGGCTACGAGATAATCCTGAAGGGGAGGGACCCCAGGGACGCCTGGCACTTCTCCCACAGGATATGCGGCATATGCCCCACCTCGCACGGTCACACCGCTTCGATGAGCCTTGAAGACTCCTTCGGCGTCACACCCCCTGACAACGCAAGGCTCATAAGGAACCTCATGGAGGCCGCCCAGATAGGCTACGACCATGTGCTGTGGTTCTATATCCTGAACGGCTTTGACTATGTGGACGTGGTGAGCGCCCTTTCGGCCAAGCCGAGCTCACCTTACTTACAGAGGGTTCAGGCAAGGCTCCAGGCCTTTGTCGACAGCGGCCAGCTCGGGTTCCTCGGCAACGCCTACTGGGGCCATCCCGAGTACAAGCTCCCACCGGACCTTAACCTCGAGATAGTCGCCCATTACATCGAATCGCTACGCATAAAGTCGCTTGCCACAGAGGCCTCGGCGGTTTTCGGCGGCAAGTTCCCCTTCATAATGAGCAGTCCGCCCGGGGGGGTAACATGCGTGCCCACGATAACCCAGATAGTCGATTACCAGGATAAGATGCGGCTCGTGAAGGACTTCGTGGACAATAAGCTCGTCCCCGACCTCCTGGCCATAGCGCCCTATTACCTGTACCTGAAGGACTACGGCGCGGGGCACAAGAACTATATCTCCATGGGCGTGCTCGATGCTAAGAGCCAGGACCCCTATGACAGGTTCTTCCCAAGGGGTGCTATGCTCGGCGGCGAGCTTAAGCTCCACGAGGTGGACATCGTTAACGACATACAGGAGTTCGTGGGTCACAGCTGGTATACGGATAAGAGCGGAGGGGGGAGAAGCCCCATGGACGGCGTTACCGAGCCGAAGTTTACCGGCCAGGAGGGCATAAAGGAGATAGACCACGAGGGCAAATACGACTGGACAAAGGCCGTAAGGCTCAATGGCAAGCCCATGGAAGGCGGCCCCCTGGCACAGATGCTCATATCCTACCTCGCCGGAAGGGAAGACGCCCAGAAGCTCGTCGATGGTACGCTCAAGGCCGTGGGTGCGGAGGGGCAGGTGGGTATACTCTTTTCCAATCTCGGAAGGATAGTGGCCAGGGTCTTGAAGCTCAAAAGGACGCTCGACGCCGTCGACGGCTGGGTGGGGGAGCTCATTGCGAACATAAAGGCCGGGGACAACGAGTTCTTCAGGCCCTATGAAATCCCGGATTCGGCAAAAGGCGCCGCGGGATGGGACGCCCCGAGAGGACCCATTACCGACTATAACGTCATAAAAGGCGGCAAGCTCGAAAACTGGCAGGCCGTGCCGGCCTCTAACTGGAACTTCTCCCCCAGGGACGATAAAGGGGTGAGGGGGCCGGCCGAAGAGGCGCTTATCGGGGTACCGGTCGTGGATCCCAAGAAGCCACTTGAGGTCTTGCGAACCGTGCACTCCTACGATCCCTGAATGGCCTGTGCGGTTCACGTGATTGAACCGGAGACCAACGAAGTTCTTAAGTTCAGGGTAAGGTAAATCTGGCGGCCCCTTTCCAGCAAAGGGGCCGTTTAAACTGAAGGGTTTCCATATATCGAAAACCATACCAGTAGGAGAGGATCATGACCGAAGAAAGATACCTCAAATTCGATATCGCCGAGAGGTTCATCCACTGGTGCATGGCATTGTCCATAATAGCCCTCATAATAACCGGGCTCAACATCCGTTACCCGGGCCTCATTTTCGGGATGACGATGAACACGGCTCGCTTCATCCACTTCGTCTCCATGTACGTGTGCATATTCGCCTGGATAGCCCACATCTACCACACCCTGGTCATCGAGAGGGTGGAGGAAATTACGCGCATAAAGGATTTAAAGGCTCTCCCGGCGATGTTGAAGTACTATCTTTTCATAAGCGACGAACACCCACTGTACACCAGATACAACCCGTTCCAGAAGATAGCCTACAACTTGATGTGGGTGTGCATCTTCATCATGATAATAACCGGGCTCCCCATGTACTGGCCCGACAAGCTCATGGGGCTTACGGAGATGTTGGGCGGGATTATGGCCCTGAGGATTCTGCACGACTTCATGACTTACATATTCATCACCTATCTACTCTTTCACGTTTACATGGTCATTACGGAGGACATAAGGTCGCTGTGGGCCATGTTCCACGGCTACTATTACAGGAGGGTGGGCCCTGAGGAGTGAGGGTAATGCACCTCAAAGGAGAAAAGGGGGTTTTAATCCTGGGGGTGGGAAATATTCTCCTGGGTGACGAAGGGCTCGGGGTAAGGGTTACAGAGTACATAAAAGACCGCTACAGCCTGCCGCCGGGGGTCTCCGTAATGGACGGGGGCACCGGGGGACTTACGCTTCTTAAGCTCCTGAGGGACTATGACCCGGTAATCATAGTGGATGCGATAGCATCGCGCTCTTCACCGGGAACCCTCTACAGGATCCCGGCGAGCGAACTTCCAAAGGCCCCGCCGCTCATGTCCACCGCCCACCAGCTCGGAGTAAAGGACCTTCTTAGCCTGTCATGCCTTGAAGGCTACGACCCGGACGTTGTGATAATCGGGATGGAGCCCCTTGACATCTCGCCAGGGCTTGAACTCTCCCCGCTAATAAACCTCAGGCTGCCTCTCGTTGCCAATATGGTTAGGGAAGAGCTTAAGAGGTTCGGCATGGACCTGAAGGAGTTGAACTGAAGATGCACGAGATGAGCATAACCCTGAGCATGATCGATATAGTAAACGATGAGATGAGGAAAAGGGGGGTAGAGAGGCTCGAAAGGTTAAAGATCCGGGTGGGCAAGTTGACCGCCGTTGAGCCCCAGAGCCTACTTTTCTGCTTTGATGTATGCACAAGGGATACACCCCTTGAGGGGGCTCGACTCGACATAGAGGAGGTCCCCATTTCGGGAACCTGCATGGACTGTAACGAGGAGTTCCACCTGGAGGGGTTGCTTTCGCTTTGCCCCAGGTGCGAAGGGGGCAGAATCGAAAAGATCTCAGGAAACGAACTGGACATAGTATCGATGGAGGTCGTTTAACCGTATAAGCTGACTCTACCCGCTAAAGTTTATGAAAACCCGCTTCTACCGAAGGAGTTTTTGACTTTATCCCCTATCTTTAGTACCATGATACAGTCCCGGCCATAAACCCACCGACAGTCCAAAAGGAGTTTTAGTTAAGAAAGTTTTTCCTATTCGTCAATAAAATATTCTGTAAAGGTATTTAAAGATGCACGACGTACTGATAGGCGCGAAGATACTTTCAAAGAACGAAGAGATAGCCCAGAGGACGAGGAAGGAGTTCAACCAGAGGGGTATCTTCTCGATAAACCTCGTAAGCTCCCCGGGCTCCGGCAAGACCTCGATCGTGGAGAAGACGGTCGAGCGCTTGAAGGACCGCATAAAGATAGCCGTAATAGCAGGCGATATCCAGACCGACCTGGACTCAAAGAGGCTTAAAAAATACGCCATACCCGTTAAACAGATAACGACAGGGAGGGCGTGCCACCTCGATGCGCTCATGGTAAGGAGGGTCGTGCCCTGGCTGTTTGTGCAAGGCGGCGTAGAGCTCCTTATCATCGAGAACGTGGGCAACATGGTCTGCCCAGCCGAGTACGACCTGGGCGAGGACATGAAGGTGGCGGTAATGAGCGTTACAGAGGGCGACGACAAGCCGCTCAAGTACCCGTCCTTATTCCACGCCTCCCGCCTGCTTCTTATAAACAAGACAGACCTCCTGGGTTATACGGATTTTTCGGTTGATAGGGCCTGCGAGAACGCCCTCAAGATAAACCCGGCCCTGAGGGTCTTCGAAACATCGTGCGTGACCGGCGCAGGGCTTGACACGTGGTGCGACCATCTCGAAGAGATGGTCGAGTGTCAAGCGACAATCGATGGACAATAGAAGGCAGATTCACATAAGGGGCATCGTCCAGGGGGTTGGATTCCGTCCTTTCATCTACAACCTCGCCGCGAAGTTCAACCTCAAGGGGTTCTGCTTTAACGATTCCGAGGGCGTTACGATAGACGTCGTGGGGGAGGCAGTGGACGAGTTCATCGATGAGATTAAGGCCTCACCGCCGCCGCTTTCCAGGATCGACAACCTCACGGCAAAGAACCTTCCCCCGGTCGCATACAGCGGGTTCACTATAAAGGAGAGTGTTTCGAGCAGGGGAAAATCAACTTTCATATCCCCGGACGTCTGTATCTGCCCTGAGTGCCTCGAAGAGCTCCTGGACCCATCCGACAGGCGTTACGTTTATCCCTTCATAAACTGCACAAACTGCGGCCCCAGGTATTCAATAGTAAGGAATATCCCCTATGACAGGCCCAATACCACGATGGCCCCCTTCAGGATGTGCCCTGAGTGTGAAAAGGAGTACCGTGACCCGGCCAACCGCCGCTTCCATGCAGAGCCCAACGGCTGCGAGGTGTGCGGCCCCGGGGTGTGGTTTGTTGAAAAAGGCGGCAGACAAAAATCCTATGGCGAAGGTAAAGACCCCCTGGTTAACCATAAGGCCATAACACATGTACGGAAGCTTTTAAAAGACGGTGCGATAGTTGCCATAAAGGGGCTCGGAGGATTTCACCTCGCCTGTGACGCAACAAACTCAGAGGCGGTAGAAAAACTCAGGGAAAGAAAGAGAAGGTCCAATAAGCCCTTTGCCATAATGTGTCCGGACATAAACGCCGTTGAGAGTCTGTGTCATGTCTCAGACGAAGAGCGCGATATCCTGGCCGGCAGGGTACGGCCCATAGTGATACTTAAAAAAAGAATGCCAAACGCAGTAGCCGAGGCCGTATCCCCTAACAACAATAACCTCGGGGTTATGCTCCCTTATACCCCGCTCCATTATTTACTTTTCTTCGGCCCTGCGGAAGGTTCCTTCGCTGCACTCGTTATGACGAGCGGGAACCTATCGGAAGAGCCCATTGTTATCTCCAACGAAGAGGCGATCGAAAGGCTCAACAAAATCGCGGACCATTTTCTCCTCCATGACAGGGACATCTACATGAGGGTCGACGACTCGATCGTAAGGGTTGAGGGCCGGAGCAGGGCGAAAGTTGTCTTAAGGAGGGCCCGGGGTTACGCGCCAGAGGCGTTGGAGATGCCCGGTATTGAGGGCTTAACGGAAGAGGTCCTTGCCTGCGGCGGGGAGCTTAAAAACACCTTCTGCCTTACAAAGGACGAAAAGGCTATCCTCAGCCAGCACATAGGGGACATGGAAAACTTCGAAACCCTCGAGTTCTTCAAAGAAAGCCTCAAAAACCTAACGAACACGTACAAGGTAAACCCCACAGTCGTGGCCCACGACCTCCACCCGGACCACCTTTCGACCGTCTTCGCGAAAGACTATGCTTCAAGCAATGGGATACCCGCAGAAAGGCTCATCCCCGTGCAGCACCACCATGCCCACGTCGCAAGCGTTATGGCAGAGCATGGCTTGAGGGGGGAGGTAATTGGCGTGGCCTTTGACGGCACCGGTTACGGCGCGGACGGGGGCGTGTGGGGAGGGGAGTTCATGCTGGCAAAAAGGCACGGCTTTACCAGGGTAGCCCACCTTTTGAACGTGCCATTGCCCGGGGGGGACATGGCTGTAAAAGAGCCATGGAGGATGGCCTTATCCTACCTCCACAGGGCTTACGGCGAAAGGGTTTTCTTTGAATGCCCCTTCTTTTTAGAAAGGCTTGAAAAGAGAAAGTTGAATTTGGTGGTCTCGATGATAGAGAAGGGGATAAACTCTCCCCTTACATCAAGTGCGGGACGCCTTTTCGATGCTGTGGCCTCAATCCTTGAGATAAGAGACGAGATAACCTTCGAGGGCGAGGCCGCGATTGAACTGGAGATGCGCTCTGCACTAGGGGAAGACGGCCATTACCCCTTCGATATCGTAGACGGTGAGGTCGCACAGATAGATACGCGGCCCCTTATAAAAAAGGTAGTGGAGGACCTTAAAGGAGGCGTCTCAGTATCTGTTATCTCTTCTAAGTTCCACAACACCGTAAAGGAGATAATCATTACGGTCGCAAAAAGGATAAGGGATAGAGAAGGCCTTGAAAGGGTTGCCCTCAGCGGGGGTGTCTTCCAGAATTTTTTACTTTTGAACTCGGCCGTTCAGGGGCTCGAAAAGGAAGGGTTTAGTGTATGGACCAACCAGAGGGTGCCTCCAAACGACGGGGGGATATCGCTGGGCCAAGCTGCGGTCGCCATGGAGAAGCTTAAAAAATTAAAGTAATTTATTAGTTTAATCCATTAACCGTTTGAATTAACTAATTATAAGGAGTAAAAAAATGTGTCTTGGAATTCCAGGAAAGGTCGTTGAAATAACCGAGGGCATGGCAAAGGTCGATGTTGGCGGGACAAGGAAGGAGGCGAGCCTCATGCTCCTCGAAGAGGCCTCTGTAGGCGATTACGTGATAGTCCATGCAGGGTTTGCCATAGAGAAGGTGGACGAAAAGGAGGCCGAAAAAACCCTCGAGATAGTCGATGAGCTCATAGCTGCAATGGAAAAGAGTCACGGAGCAGGAGACACGAAATGAAATACATAGACGAGTTCAGGAAGAAAGGCCCTGCAAAGGGCATACTTAAAAAGATCCACGAGATATCCACAAGGCCGGTAAACATCATGGAGATATGCGGGACCCATACGCATACCATATCACGCTACGGGATAAGGTACGCCTTGCCCGAAACGGTGCGCCTCATATCAGGGCCCGGTTGCCCCGTTTGTGTCACTTCTGCCGGCGATATAAACAGGATAATAGAGTTCAGCAAGAGCGAAAAGGACGTCATCATAGCCACCTTCGGGGATATGATGACGGTTCCTGGCACTGACTCGTCTTTTCAGGAAGAGAAGGCCAGGGGAGGGGATATAAGGGTCGTTTATTCGCCCCTTAACGCCCTGGGTATGGCAAGTGAGAACCCCGGGAAAGAGGTCGTCCTTGTTGCCGTGGGTTTCGAGACCACGGCTCCAACGGTCGCCGCAACCATCGTTAAGGCAGAGGAAGAAGGGCTTGAAAACTTTTCTGTCCTTGCCCTCCATAAGCTCACCCCGCCTGCCATGAGGGCCCTTATGGACTCGGGAGAGATAGAGGTAAATGGTTTTATCTGCCCCGGCCACGTAACCACGATAATCGGGGCCGGCTCTTACAGCTTTCTTGCCGAGGAATACAACTCCCCCGCCGTTGTCGCGGGGTTCGAGCCCTTTGACGCCTTGCATGGCATATACATGCTCGTAAAGCAGCTCGAAGAGGGTAAATCGGACATAGAGATCCAGTACAAGAGGGTCGTAACCTGGGAGGGGAACAGGTTGGCCCAGAGGATAATGGGAGAGGTCTTTGAAGAATGCGCAACCAGCTGGAGGGGTATAGGCGAGATACCCATGAGCGGGCTCAGGATAAAAAAAGATTTTGCACGGTTCGATGCCGAGGAGAGATTTGAATTCAAAGAGGGGCTCGACAGAGAGCCCGAGGGCTGCGCGTGTGGGAGCGTTCTCAAGGGTCTTATAAAACCAGACGAATGTTCGCTCTTCGCTGACCCTTGCACGCCGGAGTCCCCGGTGGGCCCGTGCATGGTCTCTAACGAGGGTACCTGCGCCGCGTACTATAAATACGGAAGGCTTCACACGATATAGGCCTTCGGGTGTTATGAAAGGTTTTCTCTATGGGAGATAACTCAGGAAAAAAGATACTCCTTGCCCACGGCTCCGGGGGTATACTCAGCCACAGGCTTATTGAGGAGGTCTTCTTAAAGGCCTTCACAGACCCGCTCCTTGCGCCCTTGAACGACCAGGCACTTTTCGACCCCCCCAACCCTCCGTCTGTTTCGAAATTCGCCTTTACCACGGACTCCTACGTTGTAAGCCCAATCTTTTTCCCAGGTGGAGACATAGGGAAACTTTCCGTATGCGGGACGATAAACGACCTCGCTGTAGGGGGTGCTGAGCCACTTTATATGAGTGCCTCTTTCATCATAGAAGAGGGGACCGAGCTAAGTGTGCTTGAAAAGGTCGTGGATTCCATGGCCCGCACTGCCAGGGCCGCGGGGGTCAGGATCGTAACCGGTGACACAAAGGTCGTCGAAAGGGGCAAGGGGGACGGTATATTCATAAATACCGCTGGCATAGGGGTTGTAACCGACGGCATCGAGCTCTCGCCGGCCCGTATAAGCCCGGGTGATAGTGTAATAGTCTCCGGCACAATAGGCGACCATGGTATAGCTGTACTGGCACACAGGGAAGGTATCATGATGGACTCTCCTGTTCAAAGCGACTGTGCCCCGCTACATGGACTCGTAAAGGACATACTCATAAACGCAGGCGGCGTAAAGGCAATGAGGGACCCCACGAGAGGCGGGCTCGCAACCATATTGAATGAACTCGCTTCCCAGTCTGGCACCTCTATTTTAGTAAGGGAAGAGGCGATACCGATAAGGGAAGAGGTCCGCGGGGCCTGCGAGATACTCGGCTTTGACCCCCTTTATCTGGCGAACGAAGGCAAGCTCGTGGCCGTAGTATCCGGGGAGTCGGCCCCCGGGGTTGTAGAAATCATGAAAAAGAACCCCTTTGGCTCGGATGCAGCGCTAATAGGCACCGTGGCGGAAGAACCTAAGGGGAAAGTACTCCTTGAAACATCCATCGGGAACAGAAGGATAATCGAAAAACTCTCAGGGGAGCAGCTTCCGAGGATATGTTAAAGGAGGAGACTTATAAATGAAAGTAGCACATTTAGTAGGCTCGGTTTTCTGTTTTGTCATATTCACATTCTTATTCGTTAAGAGGGATACCATATTCGACACGAGACACCTCTCTTCACTCGAAACACTCTTTGAACAGTTCGGCATCCACGTTAACATCTTAAAATTTTACTGGCTCGGAGACACGTTGACCGTAGTCCTGCTCGCAATACTTTTTGTGTTGGGCTGCCACGAGTTTTACAGGTTCCTTACTGACAAACGGGTGTGAAAGAATTTTATTTTTTATTTATTGTTAAAGGCGGCAAGGAGGTCATAACTGTTTTCCCTCTGGTTTCACAACCCCTCCAGAAACTCCCCTATGCTCTCCCAGTAGACCTCGTGTGAGTGGATCGTCGCGTGGTTCTTCCCCTCTACCAGTTTTAGTTCTGACGCACCTCCCCAGGCATCAACTAAGCGCTGTGAGCGCCAGGGAGGGACCAGCTTGTCTTCAGTTGCAACGAGTGCGAGCATGGGTACGTTAACTGAGGGGACGAGTTTTATAGAATCGAAAGGGTGCCTCAGAAGATAATTGACGGGCACAAAGGGGTATTTTTCTTTAACTATACCGGCGACGGAATCGTAAGGCGAGACTAGTATTACACCCTTTAAAGGCCTCTCGGTGGCCAGATAAACGGCGACCCCGGTACCCAGGCTCCTTCCCATCGCTACCACCTTGAGGGCGTCAATGTCCTCTCTTCCTGCCAGGGAATCGTAGATAAAAAGGGCATCCTTGAAGAGCTTTTCCTCAGAAGGTACACCTTCGCTCAGACCGTAGCCCCTGTAGTTAACGGTTAGAAGCGACCAGCCCTTGAACCCGGGCGTGTCGACCACGGTCCCTGAGACCTCCTCGCCGTTGCCACCGAAGTATATCAAGAGCGAGGATTTTATCTGCCCGGTATCTTTTGCGAGCCACCCGTGGAGGTTTACTCCGTTCGGGGCCATTAAGTTAATCTCCTCGATATGTTGGAAGTTCGTTCCAATCTCTGCCCGGAAATCGGAGCCGGCTGGAAGACGATCCACTCCTGCAACAGGTAGAAGGTTATCGAAAGAAAAACAGGCAGGCATATGGCAACGCCGAGCGTTATCCTCAGTAAAGACATGAGCAATGATTTTAAGCTTATGCCCCTCAATTGTTTTACCTTTTGGCAGGGGTTATAAAATCGGGGATGTAGTGGTAATGGGCCCGGAGGGCCTTCGTTCTAACATCTTATTTTAAGCCATCTTAAGGAGCACTTTCAACGCGTCCTTTCTTTTTGCAAACTCTATTGCCTCCACGCCTTGCTCGATGGGGAAGGTCTTAGTTATAAGCGCCACCACGTCCACAGATTTTTTCTTAAGGGCCTTTATCGCGGGCTCGAAGGGACCGCACCGCGAGCCGACGACCGTTATCTCGTCAACTACCACACGGTTCAAATCAAGAGCCCCTCTGCCGGCGACCGTGGTCTTTACAACGACCGTGCCCCTTGGTTTTGTAATGCTTACAGCTGAATTAAAACCTTCAGGGGAACCGGTGCAGTCGACCGCGAGGTCGAAAGCCCTCTCTAAGATTTCTCCCAGCCTTGTCTCTATTCCTCTTTCCTCGAGTATCTTTAACTTTTCCGGGTGCCTTCCCACGCATACGAGGTTACAACCGGTGAGGCTCAAGGCCTGTGCCACGAGTAGCCCTAACCTACCGTCACCCAGTATACAGACGCTCTCGTTAGGGCCGATATCCACCTGCCTGGTTATCTCGAATGCCGCTGCCAGGGGCTCTGTGAAGACAGCCTCCTCGTCGGAGAGGGCGTCCGGGACCGTATGGAGATTTTTTTGAGGCAGTGCCAGGAAATCGGCAAATGAGCCGTTCCTTCCATGTATGCCCAGGACCGTTCTTTCAGGGCAGTGCTCCTCGATACCGGCCCTGCACCAGGAGCATTCACCGCAACCCGTGTTTATTTCCCCTACGACCCTTTTGCCCATGAGTCTTTTATCTTCGGCCCTCTCGACTGTTCCCACGAACTCGTGTCCCGGCACGCCGCGAAAACCCATGTAGCCCTTGGTTATCTCAATATCTGTTGCACAGATGCCCGAAAGATGGACCCTTACGAGCGCCTCGCCTGCTTTTACTTCCGGCACCGGGTAGTCGGCCCTGACCCGTAGTTTTCCGTCAAAGACTATCGCTCGCATAGCTGATTAGCGGTCTCCCGGAGCTGATATTTTCTCGAAGGATAGCAAGAATTCATTCATTTTTTATCATTTTGGGGCTATCGAGTAAAGTAAAAGCCGGCCGCTGCCGGGTGGTTCAGTCTGTTACCACTTAAGGAGAAAGGGGAAAAGGAATTCGGTTGATTTGCCCCTTGGTTTTATTATATCCTAAAATGAGCTAATGGGTTGATATTACACCATCCCGTGTATGTCCGAGACCCCGCCCCAGGATAGGATGAAAAAGCCGAAAGATATCATTCTCATTTCAAACGACGACGGAATACGCTCCGAGGGCATTAAGAGCCTTGCCAAGGCGCTAAAAAAACTGGGGGAGGTATATGTCGTTGCCCCTGACAGGGAAAGGAGCGCGGCGAGCCATTCCCTAACGCTTCACAGGCCTCTAAGGGTCGAGAAGGTAGGACCCCGCCAGTATGCGGTAGACGGCACCCCCACCGACTGTATCTCCCTTGCAGTAAACAGAATACTTCCCAGGAGACCCTCGATAGTGGTATCCGGCATAAACCAGGGCTGGAACCTCGGCGAAGACATCTCTTATTCTGGAACCGTATCCGCGGCTATGGAAGGCACGTTACTGGGCATACCCTCGATAGCCATATCCCTTGCAGGAAAGGAAAGATTCAATTTCAAGGATGCCGCGGACTTCGCCGTAAGGCTTACGAGGAGGACACTCAAGAGAGGGCTCCCGAAGGATACTCTTCTGAACGTGAACGTGCCCCAGATGCCCAGGGCGAAGAAGATAAAGGGTTACAGGGTCACGAGGCAAGGGAAACGTATCTTTGACGACGTAATCGTGGAGAAGGTTGACCCCAGGGGCAAGAAGTATTACTGGATAGGAGGCGACATGGTCAAGTGGGAAGGGGGGAGTGATACGGACTTCCACGCCATATCCAAAGGCTACATATCCATTACACCCGTGCACCTGGACATGACGAATTACCTTTCCATGAACGAGATCAAGGATTGGAGGTTTTAGCCCCTGAAGCGCAAGGTAAAGGACATATACGAGCGGGCCCGGAGAAACATGGTGGACACGCAGCTTATCCCCAGGGGGATAAAACAAAAAGAGGTCCTCGATGCCATGAGAACGATCCCCAGGCACCTTTTTGTGGAAGAGGGGCTCTGGGCCCAAGCCTACAGCGACTATCCGCTGCCCATAGGACATGGGCAGACCATCTCCCAGCCCTTCATGGTTGCCTTCATGACCGAGGCCATGGAGCTTACAGGTACGGAGAAGGTCCTGGAGATAGGCGTTGGCTCAGGCTACCAGGCCGCCATTGTTTCACTTCTCGCTTCCAGGGTCTTCACCATAGAAAGGAAACCGGCCCTTGCTGCAAAGGCAAGAAAGGTGCTCGACGGCCTCCACTTATCGAACGTTCAGATAAGGATAGGCGACGGGACCATGGGATGGCCCGAAGAGGCACCTTTCGATGCCGTTATTGTAACGGCGGCAGCGCCCGAGGTACCTAAGGCATATATAGACCAGCTTAAAGACGGTGGAAGGCTCGTAATTCCAGTGGGAGGGGAGTTTTTGCAGGAGCTTGTAAGGATAAGGAGAAAGGGCGGCACCACGGTAACCGAAGACCTTGGCGGTTGCAAGTTCGTAAAACTCGTGGGCAGACACGGCTGGGAGGAAGGTGCATAGTGGTACGGCGGCTCTATAACTGGGTTTTGAGCTGGGCCCACACACCTTACGCCATACCGGCCCTTTTCCTGCTTGCCTTCTCCGAGTCTTCCTTTTTCCCGATCCCCCCCGACGTACTTATCATCGCCCTTGCCATATCTTTGCCCAAAAGGGGTTTTTACTATGCCTTTGTATCGTCGGTGGGTTCGGTCCTCGGCGGGGCTTTCGGCTACCTCATCGGCCTTTACTTCATGGAGGCCGTTGGCTACAATATCATAAGCTTTTACGGCCTTACAGACAGCTTCTTTCACATCCAGCAACTCTACAGGCAGTATGACGCCATTGCCGTGGGGATCGCGGGTTTCACGCCCATTCCTTACAAGGTCTTTACTATCGCGGCGGGTGCCTTTGAGATAAACTTCTGGGTATTCGTCCTGGCCTCCCTGGTGAGCAGGTCGGCCCGGTTCTTTCTCCTGGGTGGGATAATATATTTTTACGGTGAGGGCATTAGGGAGTTTATAGACAGGTATTTTAATATACTCACTATTATATTTACCGTTTTCCTTGTTCTTGGGTTCGTGCTCATAGGTCTGTTTTTGGGTTGAATCCGGTTGCCCGCGGGTGTTCGGAGGGCTTTCTTGTCGATACCGAGGTGAATAATAAAATTTTAATAGGTGTCGTTGGTAGCGGCGAGGCCGACACGACCAACGACAGCCTCGCCGAGGAGGTAGGGGGCCATATCGCCAGCAGGGGAGGTGTGCTCGTAAACGGCGGGCTCGGCGGTGTGATGCTCGCATCCGCAAGGGGCTCGAAACAGGCCGGGGGACTTACCATAGGGATACTCCCTGGCCCCGATACAAAGGATGCCAACCCGTATATAGATATCCCGATACCCGCCGGCATGGGTGAGATGAGGAACGCTCTCATCGTACGGGCCTCAAGGGGGCTTATAGCCGTCGGTGGCGGTTACGGCACACTCTCGGAGATAGCCCTGGCTCTGAAGACAGGAAAGCCGGTCGTGGGCATTAATTCATGGCAGGTCTCCGAAGAGATAATTCAGGCAAAAGACCCCGCCCATGCGGTGGAGCTTATTTTTAAAGACATATGAACGGCCACAGTCGGCAGCCATTGGCTGCAATAGTCCTTCTCATTCTGTTTTCCGGTTGCGTTGCGACCAGGGGTGTCTATCACACCGTTGAAAAAGGCCAGACCATGTGGAGGATATGCTGGACATACGGTGTGGACATGGGCTACGTTGCCAGGGTTAACAGGATCAATGACCCCTCCAGGATAAAGGTGGGTCAGAAGGTATTCATCCCCGGGGCTAAAAGCATCCGAACGGTGCTTCCATACGCCCCACCGCAACCTAAACACGTTTATGCAAAAAAGAAAGGACCCACCAAAAAACCGTTAAAAGTCAAAATTAAAAAAGGTACCTTCACATGGCCTGTAAAAGGCAAAGTGGTCTCAAAGTTCGGCATGAGGGGCGGTTCCGTTCATGACGGGATTGATATAGCTGCGCCACGCGGCACGCACGTAAGGGCCGCAGCCGACGGAGAGGTGGTCTTCTCGGAAGGCTCTATGAGGGGCTACGGGAGAGTCATTATTATTAAACACCCGGGCAACATCTACACCGTGTACGCCCACAACGAGGCAAACCTGGTTAAAGCGGGTGAGAAGGTCAAAAAGGGCAATGCCATCGCCAGGGTCGGAAACACAGGTAACGCCACGGGCTACCACCTCCACTTCGAGTTAAGGGACGGGGGGAAACCCGAGGACCCACTTTTTTTCTTGCCTTAGAATGATTTTTTATAGTATAATTTTTATAGTATAAATAGATATTGACATGCTCTCCGGAACACCTTTACTAATTAAATCCCCGGATAATCCGCCTAATTAAAAATCAGGGGGTACTTTATGGCAAAGGTTCTCGAGGTGCCGGAAAATCTGGATTTAAAGGAAGATACCGGGGCCAAAAAAGATGAAGAAGAAAAGCTCGAGCACAATGAACCAACGGCATCAACTGACTCGATAAAAGCCTACTTCAACAATATCAAGAAACACCCCCTCCTTAAGCCCGACCAGGAGAGGGTGCTCGCCGGGAGGATAGCCCGGGGAGACAAGGAGGCCCGAAAGCAGATGATAGAGGCCAACCTGCGCCTCGTCGTGAACATCGCAAAGCGTTACATCTACCGGGGGCTACCGCTTCAGGACCTCATAGAGGAGGGGAACATAGGGCTTATAAAATCGGTCGAGCGCTTCAAGGCCGCCAAGGGCTGCAAGTTCTCCACCTACTCCACTTACTGGATAAGGCAATCCGTGGAGAGGGCCATCGTCAACCAGTCCAAGATAGTGCGCATGCCCATTCACGTAACGAGCGACCTTTCCAGGATGATGAGGGCCACCAGGGAGCTTAAAGGCACGCTCAACCGGGACCCCAGCGTAAAGGAACTCGCCGACAAGATGGGCGTTACAGGGCGGTATGTAACGAAACTCAAGGGCATATCGAGGAAGAGCTATTCACTCGACGCCACCATTAACGAGCTGAGTGATCAGAGCCTCCTTGATAAGCTCGAGGACGACAAGTTCCCTCTTCCCTTTGATGTTGTGGACGCCGAGAAGAGGGCCGAGGAGATAAGGCAGTGGCTCACCATGCTCGACCCCAACGAGAGCATGGTTTTAAGACTCAGGTTCGGCCTTGACGGCGAGCCCCAGACACTTGAGAGGGTGGGAAAACTCTTTGGCGTTACAAGGGAGAGGGTAAGGCAGATAGAGGCACGGGCGCTTGAAAAGCTCAAAAATATCGTAACGAAAAAAGAGATCAAATCACCCGACTCCATATAGTTAAGATGGTTGATATTCTAAAGACCACTATAAGGGAAGTCCCTGATTTCCCCAAAAAGGGGATACTCTTTAAGGACATAACGACCCTGTGCAAGGACCCTGTCTCTTTTCAGCGGATGGTGGATCTTCTCGGGCATCGCTACGTGGGTAGCCCCGTTGACCTTGTCGTCGGCATAGAGGCACGGGGGTTTATTGTGGGAGCTGCCCTTGCGTACAAGCTCGGGGCCGGGGTGGTGCTCGTAAGGAAACCCGGCAAACTCCCACACAAGACCTATAAGGCCACCTATGAGCTTGAATACGGCGAAGATTCGCTCGAGATACACCAGGACGCTATAGAGAAAGGGCAGAAGGTCCTTATAGTGGATGATCTTCTGGCTACCGGAGGTACGGCCGCCGCGGTTGTTGAGCTCGTCGAGCAGCTGGAAGGCGAAATCGTTGAATGTAGTTTCCTCGTTGAGCTTGATGAGCTCAAGGGCAGGGAAAAGCTCCTACCACATAAAACTTTTTCGTTGATAAGGTACTGAGGTTTCCCTATAATACTTTTCACAAAATCCACTGTCAATCACTTCAAACCATGCCCCCGTAGCTCAGTAGGATAGAGCAACGGATTCCTAATCCGTGTGTCGGACGTTCGAATCGTCTCGGGGGCGCCAAATTTTTCTTTTGGAATCAATGTATTATCCCCTTTTCCTCAAGTGCTGTCTTACCTGAAAACTCCGCTTTTTCCTCGATTGTAACCGTTTTGTAACCATTTTGTCCCTGATGATACTCC
>JAUVFY010000207.1 GCA_030594025.1 Deltaproteobacteria bacterium
ATATTCCGTTGTAGCATCTAATCTACGACATACCCTGGAAAGATTTTTAAAGAAAAACAAATGTCAGAAAAACGCTCTCACCACAGAACAACGTTTTTTAATCCCATCACATGCAAGGTCAGCACACAGGTGGAAAGTGCAGAAGGTATTTATGCGGACCTCCTGGATATCTCCGATGGCGGGGTCTGTATCGTGGCCGAGAGGGCTTATGAATCGGATAGCTTTTTAATGCTCAGAATCCCGCCTTATTCGAGGCTAACCAAGGTCAGATGGGTGAGCCCTGACGACGATAAATTCAAGATGGGGCTTCAGTTCGAGTAAGAAGCCCCTCCGGTTAATCCCCAAAATAAAAAAGCCCGGGGCCTTCGTAAGACCCCGGGGCTTTTTAGCGAATCCGAAAGTATGTACTGAGATCCCCTGTCAGCCCTTGCCCGCTACGAAGTCTGCGAAACCTGCCACGTAGGCCTCCAGGCGTTTCTTTAATTTGTCATCCACGAGCCCGCCCGTTTCATCAAAGACCTTATCGGCGTTGCCCACGTAAAGCTGCTTTCCGAACCACGGCCGCATCCTCAAGGTCCTGAAGACCGGCAGCCAAGCCGTTTGAGAGAACCTGGTCCCCACGGCCCCGGGTGTCGCCCCCATGATGCCCACGGGCCGGTTTGCAAAGACCCGGGGTATGTCACCGGGGGGCCTCGAGAGCCAGTCTATTGCGTTTTTCATCACCCCGGGGATGGAATTATTGTACTCCGGGGTTACAAGGAGAAGTCCGTCCGATTGCGCTATGCGCTCCTTCAGTTCGGAAACCACCTCCGGGACGCCCTCGGCCTCTTCCACGTCACCGTCATAAAGGGGGATATCCCTTATAGAGGCAACCTCGATAGTGCATCCTGAAGGGGCCACCTCAACGGCAGCCCTCAAAAGGCTCGTGTTAAACGAGCCTTTTCTGAGACTCCCCGAAATCCCGACTATTTTTGCCACAGTTCTTGTCCCCTTGAAAGTACGAATTCACTCCCTCACTTCCCTGGGCACCCCGCCGCCCCTGGCGCTTCTCCTGAGTTCTTCGAGCTCCGCCCTAAGCTCCTCGAGCCTCTCCTCGTCCCAGACAATCTCCCTTTTGTACCTCTCGTAAAGATACAGCTCATTGGTCTCGAATATCTGGCCGAACCTCCTGCCCTTTTCATACACCTCGACGAAGCGTTTTTTCTCGAAGTAGTCCGTCTCCACCGTCTCTATCTCTTTTTTGAGGATATGGAACTGGAGCTTCCACCACTGAAGCGTTTGACCGCCGTAAAGCTCCTGAGCTTCCTCTTCAACTAAAGGTTCGGTAACCGCAGGGGGTGGCGGCAGAGGCTCAACAACAGGTCCCTCTTCAGCGGGTTTCGTCTTGATTACACCCGCCTTTTCCCTGTATTCTTCCGGCACATTACGGATATCGTCGGTTAAATGTAGCACCCCCTTATCGTCGGTCCAGTGGTAGATGTCCGCGAGGGCTGGCGAAAAGCCCAAAAGGAGAGCCGCGATCATTAGCTTAAAGATATTGCTGACAGTCCGTGCTTTTATTCCATGGTGGTCTGATTGATTCTTCATGGACTCACTCCCCCCTTACTTCCTTCGGCACCCCGGCGCTCCTGGCCTTACGCCTCAGCTCTTCGAGCTCTCCATTTAGCTCCTTGAAACTCTTTTCGTCCTCGGGGATCTCCTTTTTATACCTCTGGTAGGTCTCGATGTCGCTCTCTTCGAAGACCTGGCCGAACCTGCGGCCCCCCTCGAAGACATCTACAAACTGCCTTTTCTTATTGTAAGCCCCCTCAAGCTCGGCGATCCTCTTTTCTATCTTTCCGAACTGCTCCTCCCACCAGTCAAGGGGCTGACCGTCGTACAGCTCCTCGACTTCAAGAGCGGGCGCAGCGGGAGGAGGCGCAGGCTCCACGGCCGGAAACTCCTCGGCCGGTCTGGTCTTAAAAACCTTTGCCTTTGGCCTGTACTCTTCCGGGACCTTGCCCAGGTCGTCGGTTAAATGGAGCACCCCCTCTTCGTCGGTCCAGTGGTAGATTTCAGCAAGGGCCGGTGAAAGGCCAGAAAGAAATGTTATAAATATGAACTGAAAAACAAAGTGTACTATCCACGTCTTTTTAACAGGCTTCATAAGTTCACTCCATTATCCTCCTTGGAAAACCGTGTATTCTTGCCCTCCTTCTGAGGAGCCCTCATATTTTTTGAGTATACTCTACGAGCCCCCTCCCGTCAAATGTGTTGTAAGGCGCAACTCGAAGCCGTCCGTTTCTATTGTTACCGCGCCGTTAATGTCCGTTCTTAAAAGACTTATTCCGCGCGCCGAATACCTTTCGAGAGTCTCCCCGTGGGGGAGACCGAATACGTTCTTCCACCCGGCCGACACAATGGCCACCTCAGGACTGACGGCGTCGAGGAAGGCCCCGGTCGACGAAGCGCGGCTTCCGTGATGGGGCACCTTCAGGACGTCCGCCTTCATGTCCCTCGTAGTAATGAGCTCTTCTGCCACCGCTCCTATGTCCCCGGTAAAGAGGA
>JAUVFY010000068.1 GCA_030594025.1 Deltaproteobacteria bacterium
GGAGAGGGGGCTCTTCAGGAAGATAGACGGTGCGGGCGGTGTTGAAGATATAACCAGCTTGATAGTGGGTGTTATTGGGAAGTGAAGTGATAGTACTTAAGTCACCTGCAGAGGTGGAAAAGCTCAGGCGGGCGAATGTGATAGTTGTCGAGGTCCTTAAGGTTCTCGAAGAGTATGTTAAGCCGGGCATAGCCACAATCGAGCTTGAAAGCAGATGCGAGGAGGAACTTCGAAGGAAAAAGGCACGGCCGGCTTTCAAATCTTACAAGGACTATCCCTTCTGCCTGTGCACCTCCATAAACGAGGAGGTTGTACATGGGATGCCCTCGAAGAGGAAGCTCGGGGAAGGGGACATACTGAGCATAGATCTGGGTGTATACCTGAACGGTTTTTACGGTGACGCCGCGGTCACGTTACCTGTGGGAGAGATTACCGAAGAGGCAAAAAGACTCGTTCGGGTTACATCCACTGCGCTTGACAGGGCTGTGGAGGCGGCGCGTGAGGGAAACCGTCTCATGGATATATCGGCAGCCATCCAGCAATGCGCAGAAAGCGAGGGTTTTTCCGTTGTAAGGGACTTTGTGGGGCACGGCATAGGAAGAGAGCTCCATGAGGCGCCCCAAGTGCCGAACTTCGGTATCCCCGGAAGGGGGGTAAGGCTCAAAGAGGGTATGGTCCTGGCCATCGAGCCGATGATAAATGCCGGTGCCAGCGCGGTGAGGGTCCTCGATGACGGCTGGACGGCCGTTACGGCCGACGGAAAACTCTCGGCCCATTTCGAGCACTCGGTGGCCATAACAAAGAAGGGACCGTTGGTACTGAGCAACCTTTAGGTAAAGATGCCCAAGGAAGAGTCCATACAGGTCGAAGGCACCGTTGTGGAGACCTTGCCCAATGCGATGTTCAGGGTCGAGCTTGAAAACGGGCACAGGGTTCTCGCGCATGTGTCCGGTAAGATGCGCATGTATTTTATAAAGATACTGCCCGGGGACAAGGTAACGGTGGAGCTTTCCCCCTACGACCTAACAAGGGGAAGGATAATTTACAGGGCCAAGTAGGTTAAACTATTTATAGGATTACGTTATGAAGATCAGGGGCTTTTTTAATTAGATGATAGAAACCTTTATAGTTGTAAGACCGATGGTATAAAGGAAAAAACAATGAAGGTCAGGAGCTCAGTTAAAAAGATATGCGCCAAGTGTAAGATTATAAGGCGAAAGGGTGTCGTAAGGGTCGTATGCACTAATCCCAAGCACAAGCAGAGGCAGGGGTAGGCGGGCCCTGAGGTATCCGCCGGGGTTCGGGCGCAACCGTTAACCGAAACTAAGGAGGTTTTAAGTTGGCAAGGATTGCCGGGGTGGATTTACCCAAGAACAAAAGGATCGACATAGCCCTTACCAGGATCTTCGGCATAGGAAGATCGAACGCCAAGAAGATACTCGTTGAGGCGGGCATTGAGCACGCCACAAGGACCCAGGACCTTACGGAATCACAGGTGGCCGACATAAGGAAGGTCCTCGATGCGGGCTACAAGGTGGAAGGGGACCTGAGGAAAGAGGTCTCCATGGACATAAAGAGGCTCATGGACCTGGGCACCTACAGGGGGCTGAGGCACAGAAAGGGCCTACCGGTGCGCGGGCAGAGGACCAACACAAACGCGAGGACGAGAAAGGGCCCCAAGAAGGGTGCCATATCCGTAAGGAAAGCGCAGCAGGAAAAATAATTTCAATTAAGAAGCGGTTTTTAACACACCGAATGGGGGGTTTTATTTAATGGCTAAGGGAAAGAAGGCTAAAAAATCCATATCCAGGGGCGTCGCCCACATAAAGTCCACTTTCAACAACACCATAGTAAGTATAGCCGACCCCGCGGGAAACGTGATCGCATGGTCGAGCGCTGGGAGCGAGGGATTTAAAGGTTCCAGGAAGGGCACACCTTTTGCCGCTCAGGTAACTGCCGAATCGGCGGCCAAAAAGGCCATGGAACACGGCGTAAGGACCGTGGAGGTCTATGTGAACGGCCCAGGCGCTGGAAGGGAGTCGGCTTTAAGGTCGCTCCAGGCGGCGGGTTTCAGCATAACACTTATAAGGGACGTAACACCAATCCCGCATAACGGGTGCAGGCCGCCAAAAAGACGAAGGGTCTGAGGTTAATGTTTCATCTTTAAACACGGGGAGGAAGAATTTGGCAAGGTACAGGGGTTCTGTTTGTAAGGTTTGCAGGAGAGAGGGGATGAAGCTCTTTTTCAAGGGCGAGAGGTGTTACACCGACAAGTGTTCCTTTGAAAGGAGGAGCTATCCACCCGGGCAGCACGGACAGGGAAGGGGCAAGGTCTCTGAATATGCCCGGCAGCTGAGGGAAAAACAGAAGGTAAAACGCCTTTACGGGCTTATGGAGACCCAGTTCAGAAATACCTTTGCAAAGGCGGAGAGGATCAAGGGTGTAACCGGGGGAATTCTTATAAGCCTGCTTGAAAGAAGGCTCGACAACGTGATCTACAGGCTCGGCTTTGCTAACGAAAAAAGGGAAGCGCGGCTCCTTGTCACCCAGGGGCACTTTCTTGTAAACGGCAGGAAGGTAAACATCCCGTCTTACAGTATTAGAACGAACGATACCGTCGAGGTGGCTGAAAAGAGTAGAAAGATGAGCCGCATCGGTGAAAACCTGAAGAGCGTTGAAAGAAGGGGTGTGCCCGAATGGCTTTCTCTCGACAAGGAAAACTTCAAGGGCACCATTATGAGGTTACCCAGGAGGGACGATGTTACCATTCCGATACAGGAGAATCTTATAGTCGAGCTCTATTCCAAGTAGCCTTTAACTACAGGGGAAATTTAAGGGCTGAAAAACTTTTTTAGTTTAATTATTTTAAACGGGGGCGATATGCAAAAAAACTGGAGAGAGCTTATTAAACCAAAGAAGATTGAAGTGGATAAACTAACCGATACATATGGGAAGTTTGTTGCAGAACCGTTGGAGAGGGGTTTCGGGCTTACCATAGGAAACGCTTTGAGAAGGATACTCTTATCTTCTCTGCAGGGAGCGGCGATAACCGCCGTCAAGTTCAACGGAGTGCTGCACGAGTTCTCGTCCATTCCCGGGGTCAAGGAAGACGTATCTGATATAATCCTTAACCTCAAACAGGTGAAGTTGGAGATCGAGGGTGAGGGGCCGAAGACCATGAAACTTAAGGCCAAGGGAGCAAAGGAGCTTACCGCAGGCGACATAGAATGCGATGCCGCCGTTAAGGTGCTGAACCCGGAACTGCATTTAGCGACACTTGAGAAGGAAGCGACCCTGGAATGCGAGCTGACGGCCGACACGGGCAAGGGTTATGTGCCGGCTGAAAGAAACAAGAAGCCAGAGCAGCCCGTGGGCACAATCGCCATAGATTCGTTATTCCAGCCCGTAACGAGGGTTAACTTCGACGTAAGCCACGCAAGGGTCGGCCAGAGGACCGATTACGACAGGCTCGTTTTGGAGCTCTGGACCACCAGCGCAATAGATCCGCAGACGGCCGTGGCAATAGCCTCGAAGATATTAAAGGACCAGCTGAGTGTTTTCATAACCTTTGAAGAAGAGGAAGAGGAGGAGCCCACGGCGACCCCTGAGGGGATCGAGAGCCGTCCGTGGTTCAATGAATACCTCCTTAAGACCGTCGATGAGCTCGAACTCTCGGTAAGGTCCGCCAACTGTCTTAAGAACGCTGATATAAAGTATATCGGTGAAATGGTCCAGAAGACCGAGCAGGAGATGCTCAAGACCAAGAATTTCGGCAGGAAGTCCCTGAACGAAATAAAGGAGATACTGCACAACATGGGGCTGGATTTCGGTATGAAGCTCGAGGGCTTCTGGTCGAGAAAAGAACTCGACAAGATGCACATGGAGCGCAAGGAATCAGATTAAGGGGTTATTATCGTGAGGCATAACAGAGACGATAAACGGTTCAACAGGGACAGCGGTCACTTAAGATGCATGATGGCCAACATGACCAACGACCTCATCCTGAAGGGTAGGATAAAAACTACCCTGCCCAAGGCAAAGGAACTGAGGCGTTACGCCGAGAGGATGATAACGCTGGGCAAAAACGGCACCGTCCCGGCACGGCGAAGAGCCATGGCATTCATGAGGAACAAGGGAGCCGTTACGAGGCTTTTCTCTGATGTTGCGCCCATGTACAAGGAACGCAGCGGCGGTTATACGAGGATTTTAAAGCTAGGCGTAAGGCCCGGCGATTGCGCGCCCATGTCGCTTATAGAACTCGTCGAGGGAAGCGCTGAAGCCCCTAAGAAGGGAAAGAAGGCAGAAAAGTCGACCACCGAGAAAAAATCGACCTCTGCGAAAAAGGCAAAAAGATAATGGAGAAAACCTTTACGACCATATCGGTTTCAAAAGCTTCGTTTGAAGGTCGCTGGTGGCCGAGGGGAGGAAGTACGCTCGCGACCTTTATTTTTTGAATTGTAAATAAAAAGGTTTTTAAAAGGCCGTGGGTTTGGAACTCACGGCCTTTTTTATTGAGCTAAAACCCTATACTGTTGACTATAACGACGCCCATATGATAACCTGAATTGAACATGGAAAAATTAAAATATTTCCCACCTTTAGAGGACTTTAAGGAGAAGGCGCGCACATACAACATTGTGCCCGTTTACAGGGAAATCCTCGCCGACACGGAGACGCCGGTCTCGGCCTTCATGAAGATAGACGACGGAGGGGAGGCCTTTCTTCTCGAAAGCGTTGAAGGCGGAGAGAAGTGGGGGAGGTACAGCTTCCTGGGCACCTCACCCATGGCTGTTATAAAGAGCAAGGGAAGGAACGTAGAAGTAGTCGAGGGCCAGAAAACACGCGTTGAAGAGGGAGACCCCCTGGAACTTCTTAAGGGATTTATGTCCAGGTACAGGGCCGCAGAAGTGAAAGGTGCGCCCAGGTTCTTCGGGGGGGCGATAGGGCACATCGGTTATGACTTCGTAAGGCACATAGAGCGCCTGCCAGACCTGGCCCCCAGGGACCTTGACCTCCATGAGCTCTTTTTCATAATAACCGACACCTTCGTTGTTTTCGACAACATGGAGCACAAGATAATTGTCGTATGCAACGCCTACATCGGCGAGGGTTCCGATCCGGAAAATGTATATAAAGAGTCGCTTGAGAAGATCGACTCTCTCCTGAAGCGCCTGAGGGAGGGCAAGATTCCCGCAAAGGATATCTCCCAAGCACCGGACGGCGTTACCTCTAACTTCCCGAAGGCGGATTTCATGGAGACCGTCCGGAAGGTTAAAAGATATATAATGGAAGGTGACATCATCCAGAGTGTGATTTCCCAGAGGTTTGAGACCGCCCTCAACTGCGAACCCTTCGACATCTACAGGTCTTTAAGGGTTATAAACCCATCGCCTTACATGTTTTTTTTAAGGCTCGGAGGGGTGGTTCTCGCCGGTTCCTCCCCGGAGATACTCGTAAGGGTGGAAGGCAGAGAGATAAACGTAAGGCCAATCGCAGGGACCAGGCCGCGGGGGGTGGACGAGGCGGAGGACCGCTCGCTGGAAAAGGAGCTTCTTTCTGACCCCAAGGAGAGGGCGGAGCACGTAATGCTCGTTGACCTGGGCCGAAACGATGTGGGTAGAGTATGCGAGGCGGGCACGGTCAATGTGGACGAATTCATGGTCACCGAGAAGTACTCCCACGTGATGCACATAGTGTCCAACGTTATTGGCCGTATGAGGGGAGGCCTCGATGCCTTCGATGCCCTGAGGGCGTGCTTTCCTGCTGGGACCCTCACGGGCGCGCCGAAGATAAGGGCCATGGAGATAATCGAGGAGGTGGAGCCCTGCAAACGCGGTATATACGGCGGGTCGGTGGGTTACTTCGGTTTCTCCGGTAACATGGACATGTGTATTACGATAAGGACCGTCGTTATAAAGGACGGACGCATATACGTGCAGGCAGGGGCGGGCATCGTGGCCGACTCCGACCCGGAAAGGGAATACGAGGAGACCGTGAACAAGGCCAAGGGTATCTTGAAGGCAGTGGAAATGGCCAGGCAGGGTTTTACTTAAATCCAAGAACCATGCATTAAAAGATCAGCATGCTTTTGATGATTGACAATTACGATTCCTTCACCTACAACCTTGTCCAGTACCTGCTGGAGATGGGCGAAGAAGTAAGGGTGGTAAGGAACGACGCAATAAAGGTCGACCAGATAGAGGGCCGCATACCCGAAAGGATAGTCATATCCCCCGGCCCCTGCGACCCGAAAAAGGCGGGCATATCGGTGGACGTTGTAAAGAGGTTTACCGGGAAGGTCCCTATTCTGGGAGTGTGCCTCGGCCACCAGGCGATAGGCTATGCCTTCGGGATGGACGTAGTGAGGGCACAAAGGCTTATGCACGGCAAAACCTCGATGGTTTACCACGACGGTAAGACCATCTTCAAGGGCTTAATTAACCCCTTTGAGGCGAACAGGTACCACTCGCTCATATTAAAGCGCGATGATCTCCCGGAATGCCTCGAGGTAAGCGCATGGACGGACCGCGACGAGATAATGGGCATAAGGCACAGAAAATACCCGGTCGAAGGGGTACAGTTCCACCCGGAGTCGATATTGACTTCAACGGGCAAAAATTTATTAAGGAACTTCATTAATATATAAAGCTAAC
>JAUVFY010000040.1 GCA_030594025.1 Deltaproteobacteria bacterium
AGGAACCGGCGAATGTTAGCGGCTATCAGTTCACAGTCCTCCTCGAGTGCGAAGTGCCCCGTATCGAGCAGCTGGAACTCGAGGTTCTTGAGATCCCGCTTATACGGATAAGCTCCTTCAGCAGGGAAGATTTCATCGTTCTTCCCCCACACTATAAGCGTCGGCGGCTGGTATTCGCGGAAGTAGGCCTGCCACTTCGGGTACAGGGGAGGGTTGGAACCGTAGTCGTAGAATAGCTTTAGCTGTATGTCTTTGTTCCCGGGCCGGTCCATAAGCGTCTGGTCCACTATCCAGTTATCCGGGCTTATAGTTTCGACGTCGCGCACCCCGTTAGTGTACTGCCACTTTGTCGCATCAACCGTAAGGAGTACCCTGAGGGCTTCGGCATTGGCCTCTGTCCTATCCTTCCAGTATGCCTTGATCGGCTCCCAGAATTTGTTATCCAGACCTTCGTCATACGCGTTCCCGTTCTGCACTATCAGCGCCTGCACCCTTTCTGGGTGTTTGACCGCGATCCTGTAACCCACCGGCGCACCGTAGTCCTGTACGTAAAGGCTGTATTTTTCCAGTCCCAGCTTCGCTATCAACTTATCTATGATATCCGCCAGGTGGTCGAAGGTGTAGTCGAACTCGTCGATTGTCGGCATCGAGCTGTTCCCGTAGCCGGGGTAGTCCGGTGCGACCAGATGGAACCTGTCGGAAAGCTCTGGGATGAGGTTCCGAAACATGTGCGAGGAAGTTGGGAAGCCGTGCAAAAGAAGGATTGTCGGCGCGTCCTTTGGGCCCGCCTCACGGTAAAAAATATCCAGCCCGTCTATCTTCTCGCTCCTGTAAAGAGTCTGAAGTCTTTCCGTAGTTTTCTCCTTTAAGGTAACCATTTTCGGCCTCCTTTCCTTATATATTGAATAATCAAGAAACTGCCCTTTTATACTTAAAGTCTAATCCCCTTCAGTGGGGGTGTCAACTGAAGGGGGTTTTCTTCAGCATAAACAGGGAAAACTCGATTTGCCCCCAGAAGCCCCCGCCCTCTCATCCCCTCAATTTTCAATTAATTTTCATTGATTTTTCTCCGAAAATAAATTATTCTAATACATTGAATTTAAAAGAGGAAATCCCCTTTATGGCGAAGAGCAAGAACGAAAAACGCATCAAAGAACTCAGGAAAAAGATAGACACAATCGACCTGGAGATATTAAAGCTCCTCAACAAGAGGGCCTCCTACGTGGTAGAGATGGGCAAGACCAAACTCGAGGGCCAGAGGGAGTTCTATGCACCGGAGCGCGAAAGGGAGATATACAGGAAGCTTTTGGCAAAGAACAAGGGGCCCTTCCCGAACCAGGCCCTAAAAAACGTCTACAGGGAGATAATGAGCGGGGCGCTTTCCCTTGAAAAGCCTATTAAGGTGGCCTTTCTCGGCCCCCCGGCGACCTTCACCCACCAGGCATGCATACAGCACTTCGGGCTCTCCGGCGAGTTCGTGCCCAAAAACGACATCACCGACGTTTTCGGTGACGTGGAGAGGGGCAGGGTGGACTACGGGGTGGTGCCCATAGAGAACACCACAGAGGGAGTCGTGAGCCATACACTCGACATGTTCATAAGCTCGCAGCTAAAGATCTGTTCCGAGATACTTATCGAGGTATCGCTATCGCTTTTAAATAAGAGCGGGAAGCCCGACGACATAACAAAGGTCTGCTCGCATCCCCACGCCATCGCCCAGTCGAGCCACTGGTTGAAGGAGCACCTGCCGAAGATACCGTTGGTGGACGTATCCTCCACGGCGGCGGCCGCGCAGATGGCCACCGTTGACTCCTCTACAGCGGCCATAGCGAGCGATGCCGCAAAGGACCTTTACGACCTTAAGGTCGTTGAAAAGAAGATAGAGGACAACGCCAACAACTTCACAAGGTTTCTCGTCATAGGCAGAAAGGAGGCTAAAAAGACCGGCTCTGACAAGACCTCCATAATGTTCGCGATAAAGGACGCGCCCGGGGCCCTTTACAAGATGCTCAGGCCCTTTGCCGCAACGGGCATAAACCTTACGAAGATTGAATCGAGGCCCCTAAAGAGGAAGGCTTGGGAGTATATATTCTTCCTCGACATGGACGGGCACATAAAAGACAGGAAGATAAAGCAGGCCATAGAGGAACTCGAAGGAAGGTGCTCTTTTCTGAAGATACTCGGTTCCTATCCTAAATCTCCATAAACCTTAATATTCTAAGGTAGTTGGAATGAAAAGTTCATGCAAGCCATTAAAATTACCGGTACCTGAAAATATCTCTACACTTGTGCCTTACCCTCCTGGGAAACCCATCGAGGAGCTCGAGAGGGAACTTGGCATAAAAGGGTCTATAAAGCTCGCAAGCAACGAAAACCCCATAGGCCCCTCTAAAAAGGCCCTGGAGGCGGTATCCAGGGCGCTCGCGGGCCTTAACAGGTACCCGGACGGCTCTTGCTACTACCTCAAGGAAAAACTCTCAGAGCACCTCGGGTTCGCCCCTGAGAGCATCATCGCGGGAAACGGCTCGAACGAGATACTCGAGCTACTGGTTAGGACCTTTTTAGCCGATGGGGGGGAGGCCGTCATGGCGGACCCCTCGTTTGCCGTCTACCCGCTCGTTATCCAGGCCGCAGGGGGCAAGGCGGTGAGGGTGCCTCTTAAAGGTCTTACCCATGACCTTGATGCCATGTCAGGGCGTATAACAGAGAAAACGAGGCTGGTCTTCATAGCCAACCCCAACAACCCCACCGGCACCATGGTCGATGCCGGTGCGTTAAGAAAATTCATGGACTCGGTGCCTGAAGATGCAATAGTCTGCATAGACGAGGCCTACAACGAATTCGTAACGAGCTCTGATTTCCCGGATTCCTTCGAATACGTGCGGGAGGGAAGAGCCGTGATGGTCTTGAGGACCTTTTCCAAAACCTACGGACTCGCGGGCCTTAGGATAGGCTACGGGGTATCACATCCCGACATCATAGACTATTTGAACAGGGTGCGGCAGCCCTTTAACGTGAACTCACTGGCCCAGGTCGCCGCTATCGCGGCCATCGACGATACGGATTACATCAGAAGGTCCAGGGAGAATAACTCTACAGGACTTAAATACCTCTTCGAGGAACTGGGGAAGATGAACTACGAGTGTGTGCCCACCCAGGCCAACTTCTTCCTCATAAAGGTGGGCGACGGAAAGGCCGTATACGATGCACTCCTTAAAAAGGGAGTTATCGTAAGGCCCATGCACGGCTACGGCCTCGGCGAATACATACGCGTAACTGTGGGTCTGCCAGAGGAGAACCAGCGCTTCATAGAGGCTTTCCGGGAAGTGGTGGGACAAAAAGTGTAATCAATGGTCAATGAATGGTCAAGGGGGTTATCGATGATCATAGTTTTAAAGAAGGGCGTAACAGAAGAAGAGATTGAACACGTCGTAGAGAAGATAAAGGGCCTGGGGCTCGCCGTGCATATCTCAAAGGGCCAGGAAAGGACCATAATAGGCGCCATCGGGGACGAGTCTGTCCTTGCAGCCACCCCCCTGGAGGCGCTGCCCGGGGTTGAGAGCGTAATGCCAATACTCAAACCCTACAAGCTCGTAAGCAGGGAGTTCAAGAGCGAGGACACTGTGCTGGACATCTCGGGGGTAAAGATAGGGGGCAAGGCCGTTCAGGTGATAGCCGGCCCGTGCAGTGTTGAGGGCAGGGACATACTGCTCGAGACGGCACGGGAGGTAAAAAACGGCGGTGCCACACTTCTTCGCGGCGGAGCTTTTAAGCCTCGCACCTCTCCTTATTCGTTCCAGGGTCTCGGAGAAGAGGGGCTCAAGTACCTCGCCGAGGCCAGGAAACAGACCGGCCTTCCCATAGTAACGGAGCTCATGGACCCGCGCGACACAGAGCTACTTTGCGAGTATGCCGACGTAATCCAGATCGGGGCGCGTAACATGCAGAACTTCAGGCTCCTGACCGACGTAGGTGACTGCGACAAACCTGTGCTTCTAAAAAGGGGCCTTTCGGCGACGATAAAGGAGTTCCTCATGAGCGCGGAGTACATAGCGTCGAGGGGTAACAAGCAGATAATCCTCTGCGAGAGGGGGATAAGGACTTTTGAAACGTCGACGCGTAATACCCTGGACCTGAGCTCCGTGCCGGTGCTAAAAGAAGAGACTCACTTGCCGGTCTTCGTAGACCCGAGCCACGCCGTAGGAAGGTGGGAGCTCGTGGGGGCCCTTTCAAAGGCGTCCGTTGCCGTGGGGGCCGACGGGCTTATGATAGAGGTCCATAACGACCCTGAAAACGCCCTCTGTGACGGCGTTCAATCGCTAAAGCCGGATAAGTTCTCAGAGCTTATGGCTGTTTTAAAGAAGGTGGCCGAAGCAGTGGGAAGGACTTTATAAAAAAAGGTTTTAATTTAATGGAAAAGATAAGCTTTAATAAGGTTACCGTAATAGGCGTTGGACTCATAGGGGGCTCCCTTGCGATAAAGCTAAAAGAAAAAAAGCTCGCCCGTACGATAGTGGGCGTGGGAAGGGGGATTGCGAACCTGGAGGCCGCCAAAAGGCTCGGTGTCGTGGATTCTTTTACCCGTGACGTTAAGGAGGGTGTGAAGGGTTCGGACCTGATCGTTGTGGCGGTGCCGGTTCAGAGCATCTTGCCTGTTATAAAGGCGGCCGCTCCTTATATCGAAAAGGGCTCCATAGTTACGGACGTGGGCAGCGTTAAAAAAGACGTGATAAAGAATGCGGAATCGCTTATGCCCGAGGGCGTGAGCTTTGTCGGCGCACACCCCGTTGCCGGCACGGAAAACTCCGGAGTAGAGGCGGCATTTTCAGGGCTTTTTGAAGGAAGAAAATGTATAATAACCCCAACAGCTAATACTGACAAGAAGGCCCTCGAGGTGGTAAAACGCATCTGGGAGGAGGCGGGCGCCCGTGTTATATGCATGGATGCGGAAAGGCACGATATCGTGCTTGCGGCCATAAGCCACCTTCCACACATGATAGCATATTCCCTCGTCAACACCGTCTCCGACATAGAAAGCCACAACGAAGAGATACTATCTTACTCAGCCGGGGGGTTCATGGACTTTACCCGCATCGCATCGAGCTCCCCGGAGATGTGGAGGGGTATCTGCACCATGAACTCGGACGCCATAGTCGAGATGATAGAGCTCTTCGAAAAGAGGCTCAAGGCACTTAGAAGACTCATCGAGGAAGGCGACTCCGAGGGGCTCAAGGGGGAATTCGAAAGGGCGAAGAACTTAAGAGACTCTCTTAAGAAATACAGACAACAAACGGCGAAAATTTAATAATACACTCAATTCATCTAAAAACCAAAATTCATTATTCCAACCCGTTGTGAATAACAAGGAAAACTTCATAACAGTAGGCCCTTCAGCAGGGCTCAGGGGCGAGGTCGCCATGCCGGGGGATAAGTCGATATCCCACAGGGCAGTCATCCTGGGCTCCATCGCAGAAGGGATTACCGAGGTCGATAACCTACTCGAGGCCACGGACAACATGAGGACCTTGGAGGCCTTCGCACGTATGGGTGTAAATATCGAGGCAAAAGAAAAGGGAAAGCTCCGTATAGACGGATGCGGTCTTCACGGCCTTACTGGCCCCCCTGACGTCATAGATTGCGGTAATTCGGGTACGACCGCGAGGCTCCTTCTGGGGCTTCTTTCCCCGCAGACCTTTTCGTCCGAGCTTACCGGGGACGCTTCGTTAAGGAAAAGGCCCATGAAGAGGGTCGTGGAGCCGCTGGTAAGGATGGGGGCTTCGATTACAGGGAGTGACGGAGGGGAATACTTGCCCATTTCCATAACCGGCGCAAGGCTTAAGGGCATAAAATATAAGACCCCGGTCGCGAGCGCCCAGGTTAAATCCGCCCTCCTTCTTGCGGGACTTTACGCTGAAGGAGAGACGGTCGTTATAGAGTCCCAGGCCAGTAGAGACCACACCGAGAGGCTTTTAAAAGTCTTTTCCGTGGACATAACCGTAGAGGGAACAAGGACGGCTGTGAGGAAGACCGAAAGCTTAAAGGGTTGTAAAATCACTGTGCCCGGTGATTTCTCGTCTGCAGCATTTTTTATCGTCGGGGCTGCTTTAACGCCGGGCTCGGAGCTTCTCATAAAAGACGTGGGAGTAAATCCTACGAGGACCGGGCTCATAAATATCCTTAAAAAGATGGGGGCCTCGGTCGAGACCCTGAATCCAAGGGAAGTCTCGGGAGAGCCTGTAGCAGATATTCTTGTAAAGAGCTCAAATCCAAAGGGTACAGCCATAAGCGGAGCGGAGCTCCTTCCGGCAATAGACGAGTTCCCTGCGATCTGTGTTCTGGCGGCTAAGGCCGAGGGAGTAACGACCATCGAAGGCGCCGCGGAGCTCAGGGTAAAGGAAACAGACAGGATAGCCGCCATGGCCGCGGCGTTGAAGGCCCTGGGGATAAACGTCACGGAGAAGCCCGACGGAATAGTAATAGAGGGCTCCAGGGCCCCGGGATACCTGATGGGAGGAAAGGTCGAAAGCCACGGCGACCACCGTATAGCCATGGCAATGACCATCGCCGGGCTCGCCTCGGAAAAAGGCGTAACAGTAGAAGGCATGGATTGTGTGGACATTTCGTTTCCTGGATTTTTCGACCTCCTTAAGACGACGGTCGTGGACAAGAATGCAATTGACCTGAGCGGGGTAACCTCGAGTGGGTAGAAAGGGCTTTGTAATAGCTATAGATGGCCCATCGGGGGTGGGCAAGACCACCGTGGCCAGGCTCCTGAGCCGGAGGCTTAACTTCAGGTACGTTGATACCGGTGCCATGTACAGGGCTATCGCGGTTGCAGCGAGCGAGGCGGGCGTAGACATAGATTCCGATGAGGAGCTTAAAAGTTTCTGCGAGGGCGAGGAAATATACATCAGCAAGAATAACGAGATTTTTCTGAACGGAATGGAATTCACACGGAAGATCCGCAAACCTCACGTGGGCCCGCTCGCTTCAAGGGTCTCCCGGAAAAAACCCGTTAGGGAGTTTCTCGTTCAAATCCAGAGGAAGCTCGGCGAAGACGGCAACGTCGTTATGGAGGGTAGAGACATCGGTACCGTTGTCTTTCCAGATGCTGACGTTAAGATATTCCTCGATGCCGCAAGCACGGTGAGGGCTGGCAGGAGGCGCCGGGAGCTCGAGAAAACGGCTGATATGGGGGCCGAAATGCTCGAAGAGGTGGCCAGAGAGATGGCCAAGAGGGACAGGCGCGATTCCACGAGGGCCTATTCGCCGTTGAGGAAGGCCGAGGATGCTGTTTATGTGGATACGGGCGAGCTTCCCGTGGATGACGTCGTTGACAGGCTCCTGGAAATCGTAAAACAGCGCCGGACGGGTGTGAAGTAATGGAGATACTTGTCGCAAGATCGGCTGGTTTCTGCTTCGGTGTAAAGAGGGCCATAAACATAGCCACCGAGTGTGCCCAGGGTGCCGAGGGTGAGATATACACCTACGGCCCAATCATCCACAACCCGCAGGTCGTTAAAGAACTCGAGGCCTCCCGCATCTATACGAGGGGAAAGCTCGAAGAGCTGGAAGGCGGGACGGTCATCATCAGATCCCACGGTGCAAAGATGGAAGATTTCACTCTGGCGGGCGACAGGGGTCTCAAGATAGTCGATGCTACATGCCCTTTTGTAAAGAAGGCCCAGAAGATCGTATCTCTTCTTTCAAAGGAGGGCTACTTCGTCATCGTCGCCGGCGAGAAGAACCACCCCGAGGTTAAGGGGCTTTTAAGCTACGGTGGCTCGGAAATAATGGTCGCAGCAAGCGCAGAGGAACTGAAGGATATGCCGCATAAGAAAAGGATAGGTATTGTGGCCCAGACAACTCTTTCGGTTGAGAAACTCCGTGAGGTTACAAGCTTTTGTCTGACCAGAGCCTCCGAGGTAAAGGTCTTCAATACCATCTGCGACGCTACCAAAATACGCCAGCAAGAAAGCACCGAGATCGCCAGGAGGGTTGAGTTAATGCTCGTTGTGGGGGGCAGGAACAGCGCTAACACGAACAGGCTCGCAGATCTGTGCCGCGCCATACGGACCAATACCCGCCACATAGAGGTTGCAGCAGAGATAAGCGCAGAATGGTTCGAAGGCGTTAAACGTGTGGGGGTGGCTGGAGGGGCATCGACACCCAGATGGCTCATAGAAGAGGTAGTCAAAAAGATTAACGCCTTGACCACAAAAGATTCAAAAAGCCGATAAAACTTTAATGATTAAAATAGTTTGCACTTTTTGCCTCGCTATGATATATCTACTATTAATATCAACAAATACATGGGGGTAAACACTTAATGACAGTGGAGGATAAGTCCCAAACTCAAACTGACACCTTCGAGACCGAATTCGAAAAACTGTATGAAAGGAGCGTAAAAGAACTCCGGGCCGGACAGGTCATAAAGGGAACGGTTGTTGAGATAACCGATTCCTCGGCGCTCGTTGATATAGGTTATAAGTCAGAAGGGCATATCTCGCTCAATGACCTTCGCGACAAAGAAGGCAACCTCACGGTCAAGATGGGCGACGAGATATCGGTGTTCCTTGTAACCCTGGAGAACGAAAACGGCAACATTGTCCTCTCCAAGTCCAGGGCCGACCAGATAAAGGTTTGGGAGGCAATGGAAAAATCTTACGAAGAGGGCAAAAACGTGACCGGCAAGATCGTCCAGAGGGTTAAGGGTGGATTCCACGTCGATATTGACGGCATCACGGCCTTCCTTCCCAATTCGCAGGTCGATCTGAGACCGGTGAGGAACCCCGAAAAACTCATCGGCACGCACCATGAGTTCAGGGTACTTAAGTACAGCAAGCCCAAAAACAACGTGGTAATATCGAGACGCGTGCTCCTTGAGGCGGACAGGGATAAGCTCCGCCAGGAGACCCTTTCAAAAATCGAGGAAGGCGCAATAGTTGAGGGTCTAGTAAAAAACATCACTGATTACGGTGCGTTTATAGACCTTGGCGGAATAGACGGGCTTGTACATTTAACCGAACTTTCATGGGGCAAGGTGTCCCACCCCTCACAGATCCTCAAAACAGGAGACAAGATAAAGGTAAAGGTCCTCAATTTCAACAAAGAGGAGAACAAGATATTCCTGGGCCTTAAGCAGACCATGCCCGACCCATGGCAGACGTCCAGTGAAAGATACCCCGTGGGGTCCAGGATAAAGGGTCGTGTTGTGAACGTTACTGACTACGGGGCATTCGTTGAGGTTGAGGACGGCCTTGAGGGACTAATCCACGTCTCCGAGATGTCTTGGACAAAACTGAGGCACCCGTCGCAGAAGCTCAAAGTGGGTGACGAGGTGGAGGTCATGGTCCTCGACATCAACACCGAAAACAGGAGGATGAGCCTGGGACTCAAGCAGACCGAGGCCAACCCATGGGAGGAGCTGGACAAGAGGTACCCCAAAGGGAGCCGCGTAAAAGGGGTCATAAAGAACATGACGGACTTCGGGGTGTTCATTGGTGTCGAAGAGGGGATAGACGGCCTTGTCCATATCTCTGATCTTTCGTGGAAAAAGCTCAAGCACCCCTCGGAAATTTTCAAAAAGGGTCAGGAGGTCGAGGCTGTCGTATTAAGCGTTGATAAAAACACACAGCGCTTTTCCCTCAGCACGAAGTTAATCGAAAAAAACCCGTGGGAATCGGTGGGAGAGAGGTACAAGCCGGGCATGATACTCGAGGGTACGGTGACCGGCATAGCCGATTTTGGCGCCTTCGTGGAGATAGAGGAGGGTCTTGAAGGTCTGGTGCATATTTCCGAGCTCAACAGGGGCAAGAAAAAGGGCACAGAGGTGGGCGAGGGGGCCCGTGTGGATGTAGAGGTCCTCAACGTCGACGCCGAAGAGAAAAAGATAGGCCTGAGCATAAGGGGGGTTAAGGGAGGGCCCGAAAAGGGGCCCGAGGAAGAGAAAAAGGAAGAAGTAACGGAAGCGGCTCCACAGACCGGGCCCGAAGA
>JAUVFY010000192.1 GCA_030594025.1 Deltaproteobacteria bacterium
CCGCGCAAGCTTGACCTCCCACGTCCTGAAAAATCCGAGAACGCCCTGACCGGGGAGGTAATCTATATAGACAACTTCGGAAACCTCATAACGAACATCGGCTCCGGTGATGTTCCCGCTTTAAAAGAAACAGGACCGTTGGAGGTCGTTATAAAGGGCGTGAGGATTGAGGGCATATCCGGGACATACTTTACAGGAGAGATAAAACAAGGGGCCCCTGGCCCCCCTCCGCCGGTTGCGGTCATCGGGAGCACGGACTTTCTCGAGATAGCCTGTTACATGGCCAGGGCCTCGGATGTCCTGGGAGCCGGGGTGGGTGAAAGGGTGGATGTAAGGGTTATAAAAAAATGAGGGCCGTTATACAGAGGGTAAAGGAGGCATGTGTCAGGGTCGATGGGAAGGTGACCGGGGCCATCGGAAAGGGGCTCGTCGTCTTCGCTGGGGTTGAAAAGGGGGATACGGAAGAGGACGCAGAGTACATCGCAACGAAGGTCGTGGGCCTCAGGGTCTTCGAGGACACAGAGGGGAAGATGAACCTCGACCTGAAGGCCGTGGGAGGGGGGCTCCTCGTGGTCTCACAGTTCACGCTCCTCGGAGACCTGAGGAAAGGCAGGCGCCCTTCGTTCGACGGGGCCGAAGGGCCCCAAAGGGCAGAAGCCCTTTACCGGGAGCTCTTAAAGAGGATAGAAGATATGGGTATAAGCGCGGCCGAAGGGGTATTCCAGGCACACATGGAGGTGGAGCTTGTAAACGACGGCCCTGTAACACTCATTGTTGACAGCAGGAAGGCCTTCTGAAGGGGTGCGGAAAAAGCTATTCCGGGATACTTACCTTTTTACGCGTTAAAAATAAAAAATTACCGGGCAGGGGATAGATAACACGGACCCCCGGCTCACTCCTCAATGGTGCTTTCGAACTTGTAATTCGAGACGATATCGCCTCTAAGGATTATCTCCAGGTTGGTCACTGTCTTCTGCGCCCTGGCTTCGTTTTTTATCATTTCCATGTATACCGGAACCTTCTTCTCTTCGTACGTGTAGACCATCTTCTCGGTATCGCCTTCTGTGGTTATCTCCGTTGGCTCTCCAAAGATAGTTAGAATATCCGCCCGAGTGGTCGTGCCGGGGCTTATGGTCTTCACATTGTCGGTCTCTATTTTTGTCCCGGTAACGCTCGTTTCAAAGGTCGTGCACCCCGAAAGATACATAGCAAAGGTTAATGCGAGGAGAATTAAAAAGGACCTTTTCACAACTGCCTCCTTCAAGCCATTTCCACCCCGTCCCTGGAGCTGTTCTTAACCCTGTACATGGCCTGGTCTGCAAGGTGTATCAGTTCCATCCTGTCCTTGGCGTCTTCGGGGTATGAGGCCACGCCGAAGCTCGCCGTCATGGTGCAGTTTACACCCTCTTCTTTTAAAAAGTGGTTGCCTTTAAAAACACTTCTCAGTTTCTCGGCCACGATCCCGGCATTTTCCTTTGACGTCTCCGGCATCACCACAACGAACTCGTCCCCGCCGTACCTGCACGCTATATCGATGGTCCTGATAGTGGAGGTTATGAGCCCGCCGATCTCTACGAGCAATTTGCTCCCGCTTAGATGTCCGTGCTTGTCGTTTACAAGCTTGAAGTAGTCCAGGTCCATGAATATCAAAGAGAGGTCCTCTTGAAACCGGCGGGCCCTTTCCACCTCGTGTTCGAGGCTGAGGTGGAGGTAGCGGGAGTTGTAAAGGTGGGTGAGGTCGTCCGTTATGGTAAGCTCCTGGACCTTGTCAAAGAGTTTCGAGTTCTCGATGGCTATGGCGGTGTAGTCTGCAAGGGTGTTCAGCAAAAGCAGGTCTTCTTCACCGAAGCTGCCTTCTTCTTCGACCTTGTTTATGAGCTCGATTACGCCGTGGCATTTACCTTTTGTCATGAGCGGAACGCATACGATGGATTTTGTCTTGAACTCGGACCTCTGGTCGGCCTTCCTCGAGAAGCGGGGTTCCTTTTTCACGTCCGGGACGAGCAGCGGCTTCCCTTCCTTTGCCACCCAGCCAGCTATCCCTTCGCCTATCTTGAACCTCATCTTATTTATCTTTTCGGCCCCGTCACCGACGGCTATCTCGAAGTACAGCTCTTTTTTATCCTCGTCCGCGAGCATGAGCGACCAGTTCTTGGGCTGGATGAGCTCGCTTATCTGCTTCATCACCGTGTTGAGGATTTCGCCCAGGTTGAGCGTAGACGTGAGGGTCTTGCCGACCTCACTGAAGGTGGCAAGCTGCTTGACACTGTGGGTGCGCTCCTCGGGGCACGGTTCGATGGGCTTGGGCTTTTTCATATCTCACCAACTATAATTTAAAAATATAACTTAATGCAACCGGAAAATCAAGATTATAGGGCATTCAAGCCCTTCCGGCGGCCTCGGCATACGAGCCCTGGAGAAAACGGGTCACAGGGCCGGCTCTTCCGTGCCCGATCCTTGTAGCCCCCACCCGAACGAGCGGCAGGAGCTCAACTATCGAGTTCGTGAGGAAGGCCTCGTCGCTCGTTTTCAGGTCCTTTACGTACAGAGGGGCCTCAAAAACGGGTATACCGGCCCTTTTTGCGAGCTTGATTATAAAACCCCTGGTTATGCCCGGGAGTATCCCCTCGAGCGGAGGGGTTCTTATAACGGTTTTCCTGACCAGGAATAGATTGGTCGACGTGCCTTCAAGGAGCCTTTTGTCCCGGTCAATGAATATCCCCTCGAATGCCCCACGCCTTTCTGCTACAGCCTTGCCGACCACATGCGGCAGATAGTTCAAGGTCTTAAGCCCACTCAGGGCCGG
>JAUVFY010000049.1 GCA_030594025.1 Deltaproteobacteria bacterium
CATCGACGTAAGTGACCCTCACGTGGGTATGGCCGAAAAAACAGAGCCCCCCGAGCTTTCTGCCCAGGGCCTCCTTGAGGAGTCTGAAGTTCTCGGCGGCGTCGTAGGCGCCCATTATGTAGCTGTCTGTGTTGTTTACCCAGCCGTGTATGACCATGAACTTGCCGTCCATGTCAATAGTCCTCGGAAGCTCGTTGAGGAATCTTCGGTTCTCCTCGTTGAGCGCCTGCCTCGCCCACAGAACCGCGATGGCGGCAACGGGGTTGAAGTCCGTGGGCTCGTCGATGCCCGTGGCCCTCGTGTCGTGGTTTCCCAGGACGGCCCTTATGCCCCTTTTCCTGATTATATCTATACACTCGTTGGGGTTGGCGTTATAGCCCACGATATCGCCGAGGCAGATGACCTCGTCCACGTTGAGTGCGTCGATCTTCGAAAGCACGGTTTCAAGCGCTTCGAGGTTGGAGTGGATATCTGATATGAAGCCGTAGCGCATGGGTATTATTCCGAGAGGGGTTTTAGTTTTTTTAATCTAAAGAAGGGCACGCGGTCTATATGAGGTCATCCTCTGAGGTGTCGAGGGGTTCGGTTGAATCATCGAGGGGCTTGTCGCCGGAGTCGAGCATGAAAAAGTCCACGGACTGCGGACGGTCCTCTATCTCGGATACCTCCGTCGGTGCGGTGCCGACCTTGAATACCTCGAAGATGGGGTTCTTGGTGGACGGGGCCGCAAGGAGTCCGGTTTCCGGATCTATCTTTACGAACTCGATTCCGTCGGGTATGGGGAAGTTTTTAGGCGGTACGCCGTGGAGGGCCTCCTTCATGAACTTGACCCATATGGGCGAGGCAGCCTTCGAGCCTGTCTCCCTTTGTCCCAGGGGCTGCTCGCTGTCGTAGCCTAGCCACACGCCGGCCGCGAGCCCTGGCACAAAGCCCAGGAACCAGGCGTCGTTCAGGTTGTTCGTCGTTCCCGTCTTTCCGGCCACGGGCCTTTTAAGCGCCTTTGCTCTCCAGCCCGTGCCGTTTTCAACGACCCCCTGCAGGAGGTCCGTTATTATGTAGGAGGTCTCGGGGCTCAGAACAGCCTCGGAAGAGGACCTGTTCTCTTCGAGGACCCTGCCCTCGCGGTTTAGTATCTTCGTAACAAAGACCGGCTCCGGCCGGAGCCCCATCGCGGCAAAGGTCGTAAAGGCCCTTGTAAGCTCGAGGAGCGTTACGCCGGAGGAGCCGAGGGCAAGCGAGAGGTCCTCTGTGAGCGGGGATTCGATCCCCAGCTTTCTGGCGTAGGCGATGGCATGCTTGACTCCTATGTCCTTGAGGACTTTTATCGTTACTACGTTCCTTGACTTTGTGAGCGCCTTCCTTATCGTCGTGGGGCCGTGGAACTTCTCTCCGTAGTTCCTCGGCTTCCATGTCTGGGTCGTGATCTCGGGTTCCTCTCCTTCGGCCTCACCTTCCAGAACCACCTCCTCTTCGAACACGAGGGGAGAGTCGATGACTATCGAGCCGGGCGTGAAGTCCTTGTCCAGGGCGGCCGTATAGATTACGGGTTTGAAGGCAGAGCCGGGCTGCCTTATGGCCTGTATGGCGCGGTTGAACTGGCTGTTTGAGAAGTCCCCACCGCCGACCATGGCCTTTACGTAGCCTGTGGCGGGTTCCATGGCCAGGAGCGCGGCCTGCGCGAGGGGGGCCTGCTCGAGCCTCAGGGGTATGGGTCTTGTTTCGTCCTCGGGGATCGATTTTACCATCACCTCTATTACGTCGCCCACGCGGAATATCTTATCAAGCGAGACCTTCTCGCCCCCATCGGGGTCGCCGGTGGGGTTATAGAGTCTGGCCCAGGCCATGTCCGAGCGGGTTATAATACCCGTATGGTCACCGAGGCCGACCGTTGTGAACTTTTCCTTCCAGTTAAGCTCCGTTATGATAGCCTGGTAGGTTTTCCCCGCCTCGAGGGGCCTTTTATTAAGTTTCTTTGCCGCTTCGTACCGGAAGACCTCTATCTGCTCGGTGGAGGTGAGGGTGGTGAGGGGGCCCCTGTAGCCTCTTCTCTTGTCGTGGGCCCTGAGCCCGTAATCAATGGCCCTGTTGGCCATCTTCTGCATGTCAACGTCCATCGTCGTGTAGACCTGGAGCCCGCCCTTGTAAAGGAGGTCTTCCCCGTACCTCTCCTCGATGTATCTTCTTACGTGCTCGCTAAAGTACGGGCCCACCCAGAGGCTCCTTATCTCCTTGGGCTTGAGCTTCAGGGGCTCATTCAACGCCCTGTCGGCCTCTTCCCTTGAGATAAAACCTTCTTCGAGCATGCGGGTAAGCACGAACTCGTGGCGCATCTTTGCGAGCTCGGGGTTGGTATAAGGCGAGTACCTGCTCGGGGCCTTGGGTAGCGCTGCAAGAAGGGCCGCCTCGGAGAGAGTGAGGTCTTCTACGTTCTTTCCGAAGTATGTCTCTGCCGCGGCCTGCACGCCGTAGGCGCCGTTACCGAGGTATATCTGGTTCATGTAAAGGTAAAGGATGTCGTCCTTGGTGAGGTTCTTCTCTATCCTGTATGCGAGCACCGCCTCGCGGATCTTCCTCGAGATCTTACGCTCGGGGGTGAGGAAAAAGCTCCGGGCGACCTGCTGGGTGATGGTCGAGCCGCCCTGGACGATCTTACCCGCGTTTATGTTCTTGTAAAGGGCCCTCATGATGCTCAGGTAATCCACCCCCTCGTGCTTGTAGAAGTGTGCGTCCTCGGCCGCGATAAAAGCGTCTACAAGGTGCCGGGGCATCCGCGACAGAGAGACCACTATCCTTCTTTCGATATAGAACTCTCCTATTACCTGGCCGTCGTGGGAGTAGACCTTGGTTATGAGGTTGGGGCGGTATTCTTATAGGACGTTCAATGTGGGGAGGTTCCTCGTGAGGTAAAAGTATACGCCGCCTCCTATCAGAAAGGAGAGTAAAAGCCCGCCTCCGGCTATGTAGAGAAAAATCTTTAGTGCCCGCATAATATAAAAATAACAAAAATCGCGGGGTAAAGCAAGGCGAATGTCTGCGTTTAACATCCCGCTTGCCAACCCCGCCCCGAGGTTTCAATCTATTGAAAAATCAACTCATTTGGGGTACATTATTATTATATGGTAAGACTCGAAGACATAATAGAGAAGGTGGCCGCATACAACCCCTCGGCCGACGTCGAGGTAATAAAGAAGGCCTACGTCTTCTCGGGCATGGTCCACCAGGGTCAAACACGGCTTTCCGGGGAGCCCTACATGGACCACACCCTGGAGGTGGCCAACATACTTGCGGAGCTCAGGATGGATTCCTCCGTCGTGGCAACGGGCCTCCTGCACGATACCGTCGAGGACACCTACACCACGCTCGATAAGGTTGAAGAGGCCTTCGGCTCCGAGATAGCCGGCCTCGTTGACGGGCTTACGAAGATAAGCCGTATAACGTTCGAGAAAAAAGAGGACCGCGAGGCGGAGAACTTCAGAAAGATGCTCCTCGCCATGGCCAGGGACATAAGGGTCATCATTATAAAGCTCGCCGACAGGCTCCACAACATGAGAACCCTCGACGTCCTCAATCCCGAAAAACAGAGAAAGATAGCCCAGGAGACATGGGACATATACGCCCCGCTGGCCAACAGGCTCGGCATAGGGTGGATGAAGGCCGATCTCGAGGACCTGGCCTTCAAACACCTGGAGCCCGAAAAATACAAGGCACTCTGCGAGAAGGTTGCCAGGTGGAGAGAGGAAAGGGGCACCTATGTGACCGGGGTAAAAGAGGTCATAACGAATAAGCTCACCGAACACGGCATCAAGGGCGAGGTCACCGGAAGGCTCAAGCATCTCTACAGCGTATACAGGAAGATGATGGCACGCGACGTCGAGTTCGAAGAAATCCACGACATAATCGCCTTCAGGGTCACCGTGGATTCCATAAGGGACTGCTACGCGGTCCTGGGCCTGCTGCATTCCACATGGAAGCCCGTTCCCGGCAGGTTCAAAGACTTTATAGCCATGCCCAAGACCAACCTCTACCAGTCGCTGCATACGACCGTCGTGGGACCTTACGGCTGGAGGATGGAGTTCCAGATAAGGACCTCTGAGATGCACCGGGTGGCGGAGTACGGCATAGCGGCCCACTGGAAGTACAAGGAAGGCAAGACCATCGACGGTGAAGACGACAAGAGGTTCGCGTGGCTCAGGCAGTTGCTTGAATGGCAGAGGGACCTTAAGGACTCAGACGAGTTCATGGAAACCGTCAAGGTTGACCTCTTCCCGGAAGATGTCTTTGTCTTCACCCCCAAGGGGGACGTGAAGGTCTTCCCCAAGGGGGCCACCCCGGTGGACTTCGCCTATGCCATCCACACGGACGTGGGCCACAGCTGCATCGGCGCAAAGGTGAACAGCAGGATGGTCCCCTTGAAGCACACGCTGAGGAACGGTAACGTAGTGGAGATACTCACCTCGGGCGCACACCGTCCGAGCAAGGACTGGCTCAGGTTCGCGGTCACATCGAGGGCTAAGAACAGGATCAGACAGTGGATAAAGACCGAAGAGAGAGAAAAGAGCATAATCCTCGGAAAGGAGATACTCGAAAAGCAGTTCAAAAAACACGGCCTCGACCTCACGGGGCTCGTGAAATCGGGCCAACTCGAAAGGATAGCCAAAGAGGAGTTCGGGCTGCAAGGTATCGAGCACCTGCAGCTTAACATCGGCTACGGAAAGGTCTCCATATACCAGGTCCTTACGAGGATAATCCCTCCGGAAAAGGTGAGTGGTGGGCCTGCAAGAAAGGTCTCGGGCCTGAGGAGGGTGCTTGAGAGGCTTAAGAGTGCACCGAAGCCCGCTCCCGGGAAAGAGGGTGTCATTATAAAAGGGGTGGAGGATATCCTAGTGAGGTTCGCCAAGTGCTGTTACCCGCTGCCCGGCGACGACATAGTAGGTTTCATCTCCCACGGCCAGGGCGTTTCCATCCACAATGCCAAGTGCCCGAACCTTTTGACCGTAGACCCCGAAAGGCAGATCGAGGTGGAATGGGACAAGGAGACCAGGACCTTAAGGCAGGTGAAGATAGAGGTCATTTGCGTCAACGAAAAGGGGCTTCTGGCCGATATGTCCAGCGCCATAAAGAACGCGGACGCCAACATCTCCGGCGCTGACATCAAGACAGTGCCCGATAACAAGGCCATATGCAGCTTCGACATCGAGGTAAACGACAGGGAGCACCTCAAAAACACCATAAGGAGCCTTCAGAAGGTCAAGAAGGTCCTCAAGGTTACAAGGGTGGGCGGAGAACTCATGCGCTCCGGTGAGCAGCCCGCCCTGTAACAGGGCTCAAAGAGAAAAAAGAATTTGGTTTGATGGCAGAAAAACTCGAGATAAAGACCCCCGGCGCCCCCGCTGCGATAGGCCCATACTGCCAGGGTGTGAAAAAGGGGGGCCTGGTCTTTGTATCCGGTCAGATTGCCCTGGAGCCCGAAACCGGCATAGTTGTAAAAGGAGGGATAGGCCCCCAGACTGAGAGGGTGCTTAAGAACCTCAAGGCCGTAGTCGAGGCGGCCGGGGCCTCACTCGACGACGTGGTCAAAACGACCGTATACATGACGGACCTATCGGAGTTTAACGAGATGAACAAGGTCTACGGGAGGTTCTTTAAACCTCCTTATCCGGCAAGGGCCACGGTGGAGGTAAAGGCCCTTCCCAGAGGGGTGGCCATAGAGATAGATGCAACGGCTGTATCTGGCAGGTGAGTTTCGAGAGCTCAGGCGGCCTTTACCACGGCCCCGGACCGTAAGCACCTCGAGCATACTTGGACCCTCTTCGTTCTTCCCTTGTGCTTGACCTTTATCTTCTGGAGGTTGGGGTTCCACCTTCTCCTGGTCTTGTTGTTGGCGTGGCTTACCTTATTGCCGAAGGCAGGACCTTTGCCGCATATGTCACAACGTTGAGACATTTTTTTCTTTATTCCTTCCTTAAAACTTTTTCTTGAAAAATTCAGCTTTAAAAATTAACATATATACCTCACCATTGCAAGGGGAATTTTAATTTATGCATGCAAGAACCTATCTGCTCTTGGTCGTTTTTTCCTTCGCCTCGATTGTCTACGTCTTCGGTGAATTCATAGAAGAGCTCAAAGGCTACCACCCGGAGGACAGACGTGTGGACGCGATAGTTGTCCTTTCCGGAGGCAGCGGCAGGGCCGACCTGGGCCTCGAGCTTTTCAGGAAAGGCCGCGGGAGTGTTCTGATCCTGAGCGGCGTCAACAGGGACGCCGACGTGGACTCGATATTCCTTACAGAGCTTGCCGAGTTCGAACGTTTGAGCGTGATACTCGAGAAGAACTCAAAGAGCACCTTCGAGAACGCCGTGGAGGCACGGAGGCTCTTAACTGAGAAAAAACTCCGCTCCATGCTCCTCGTAACCTCTCCCTACCACATGAAAAGGGCCCATTATATATTCGAACGCCTGATACCCCCGGATATCGAGATGGCCCTCTACCCCGTTCCGAGCCCGGAATTTAAAACAGACTGGTGGAGGGGAAGGGGGCTTTTTGCGGCTTTTGTCGAGTTCGCAAAGTACAACTGGTATTACCTGAGATTCTCCCTCCAGAACCCCGTCTGAGTTTAAACCTCCACCGTCTGGCCCGGGTTCACTATCTTTACCTCCGTGGGGGAGCCCGCGAGGGCTTTACGGAACTCCTCGGGGTCCTGTTTTATAACGTCGAAGGTGTTGTAGTGCATGGGGATTGCGAGCCTGGGCTTAATAAAGTCCACCGCCTTTACGGCGTCCTCTATGCCCATGGTGAAGTTGTCCCCGATGGGAACGAGCGCGCAGTCGACAGGGCCTATAAGGGCCATGTCCGAGAAAAGGGCCGTATCGCCGGCATGGTAAACGCTCTTAGACCCCATCGTAACGAGCATGCCGCAGGGGTTGCCCACCGCTCCGGTATCGGTCGTAGAGCCGTGGAAGGCGATCGTAAGCTTTACCCTCCCGAATGGGAAGTTGTAGCTACCGCCTATGTGCATGGGATGGCCCGTTGTACCCCTTTCGATACAGTAGTTTACGAGCTCAAAGGGTGCGATGACAGGGGCCTTGTTCTTCTTCGAGATCTCTATCGAGTCGCCCAGGTGGTCGAAGTGGCCGTGGGTCACAAGCACCGCCTCCACCTTTACGTCCCCGGGCTTTATCTTGGCAAAGGGGTTGTCGGTGAGGAAGGGGTCTATTATGACGCTGTGGCCGCCTTCATCGAAGATGAAGCATGAGTGTCCCTGGTAGGTAAGTTTCATGGTCCTCCTCCTTTCGATCTGTGCCGCGAAGGGGATGTGTTTTTCCCCGCACGAGGTCCTACTACTTGACTCCCTTTACCACTATACCGTTGGTTCTTAGAAGCGCCGTAGTTACCCCTGAGCCCGGAACGGTTCGGCCTTTTCTCTTTATAGTTAAAACCCCGCAGGAGGGGCTCTTTTCCTTGAATATCGCCACCTTTGCGCCGGTATCGCTGGCTATGTCCAGGACCTCCCGGGCGCCCTTTAAAAAGCTCGAAGTCACGTCCTTACCGTTCTCGTCCACGACCCGTGCTTTTCCTTCCAGTACAGCCCTTCCGTCGCCGTCGGTTATCTCTGAGCTTGGTCTCGGGGTGGGCAGGTCGGCCATCTGCTCAGGGCAGACGGGTATTAAAAAGGCGCTGTCAAGCAGACTTACGACCTCATCTCGCAGCGAATCGGTACCGTCGTACCTGGTCCTCATGCCGAGTAGACATGCGCTTACCAGTATGGGATGGAAATCCATTCCTTGAAAGTCTTATGACTTTTAACCGGCCTTGTCCTTACTCTTTCTCTTTAATAAAGACCCTGCGGCCCCGGACCTCTAATTTACCCTCTGAGAAGAGCCCTATGGCCTCCGGGTATAACTTGAGCTCCTCTGTGAGTATCCTCTTACTCAGACTCTCGACCGTATCGTCACAAAGGACGGGCACCGGGGCCTGGAGGATAATGGGCCCGGTGTCGACCTCTTCCGTTACGAAGTGTACCGTACAGCCCGAGTACCTGACACCGTACTCAATGGCCTTCTTCTGTACGTTCAGCCCCGGGAAGGAAGGCAAGAGCGCGGGGTGGATGTTCATAATCCTCATGGGGAAGGCCTTTATGAACCCGGGCGTGAGTATCCTCATATAGCCTGCGAGTACGACGAGCTCCACGCCGTAGCCCTTGAGAACCTCGACGAGCTTGGCGTCGTAGGCCTCTCTCGACGCGAAACCCTCGTTCGTTATGACCTCAACGGGTATACCGTGTTTTCCGGCCCTCTCGACGGCAAGGGCATCGGGCTTGTTGCTTATGACGACCTTTATTTCGGCGTTGATGCGTTTTGCCTCAATGGCATCTATAATGGACTGTAGATTTGTGCCCCTGCCGGACACGAGTATGCCTATAGCCAACATTTTCGTCCCCTAATTTAAAATTTAAAAATTTAAAAATTTAAAGGTTAAAAGATTATTTGAACTCGATTGCCTGAGCTCTCCCCCTTTTTGTAACCTCTCCTATAGCGTAGGCCCTCTCGCCGGCGGCCTTGAGCGTCCTTAAAAGTCTTGCCTCATCGGCCTTTTTGACGATAAG
>JAUVFY010000218.1 GCA_030594025.1 Deltaproteobacteria bacterium
ATGCACCCGACGGATAATGGAACTTATCGTCAACAATGCCACCGAGGATGAAATCCTCAAGGAATCCATAAATTCGGGGATGAGATATATGAGAGAAGACGGTGTGGAAAAGGTCAAGCTGGGCCTTACCTCCATAGAAGAGCTTTTAAGGGTGATGTCCGAAGAAGGTGAGGAAGAGGCTCTTTTATGCCGGAATTGCCTTAAGTCCTTAAAGCCGGATTTCGTGACCTGCCCTTATTGCGGGTTCTCGGTGGTGAACAAGTGCACCCGCTGTGAAAGAACGAGAGAATCGGAGTGGAGTTACTGCCCTTACTGTAGGGAGGAGTTCTCCCAGGCGAATAAGATGCAGGCATTAAGCCCTGAGAGTTTTAAATAAAATACCGGTTCGACACCTTACGCGAAGCCCCGTGAGGCTTATCCTTAAATTACACGTACCCTTAAGGCCCTCTTTCACCGGGCCTTTCCCTTAAAAAAGCTCCCAGGAATTTGTCGGTGGAGCCAAGATGGTTCAGTATCCAGCTCACAAGGCGCTTGCGTATGAGCTCCGCGAGGTCATCCGCGCTACCCTGTGACCCGGCCTTAACCCTGAAAAGGTCGTCTATGAAATGTGTGTGCTCCTCGAGATGTACGAGCATGTCCGGATAGCTGAATCTGCTCATAGCCTGTTCTTCGTGATGGAAGTGTGCCACAACGTAGTCGTCGAGGAAGGTAAAGAGCCTCTTAACTTCCTCCGGGCCCCTGCCCTCATCTATGGCAGTGACGAGCTCGTTGAATCTTCTCAATAGCTCCTTATGCTCTCTATCCTGCCAGGCAACACCGGTCGAAAGGTGTACCCCCCATTCTATGACCACGGTGCACTTACCTCACATTGAACGATTTATCAACATAAAAAGAAAATTTCTAATTTTAATTTTTTTATTTTTTTGATTAATGGCATCCAAAAAAAACGGGGTTGTCAATTGAGCGCGTATAAAGGCGCTATTGGTCGAGGACACTGGCTCGATTGAACCGTGGCTGATGAAAAGCCGGATATGGCGGTGGAAAAATCAGGCGGGCAGTTTAACGTCTTACCCAGGACAATCAATGGCAACCCTCGCTGCAATGGGCTACCCTGGGTAACATAAAACGGGTCATAGCGAGTATCCCTCCTTTCTTATATTTACTAATTATAACCGTTCAGGGCCTTTTAGTCCACAAAATTATCACATTATACCGGCTGTCCGGCTCCCGGGCCATGGACCGCAACCGGGGGGGGATTTTACGCAGGAAGAAACCTGCTTTCGATCCACCTACCCAGGAATTTAAACGGCCTGCTCCTGATCTCTTTAGAAATCAACCCGTAAAAGTTCACGTAATTGTCGTCACCCCTTATAACGTCAAAATAACGTTGCATTATATCCGGGTCCTTTTCCACTATGCGGTACCAGAGCCTGGGATTACTGTGTATCTTTGAGCTCAGCGCGGCCGAAGCGGCCAACTCGTTATAGAACTCCTCTTTAAGGAGCCTTTTATAGGGGGTAAGGTCGAGCTCTCCCGAAACGATCCCGTCATAGATAACCGAGGCGGCGATCTGAGCGGACTTTACGGCGGTATATATACCTTCACCGAGGAACCTGTCGACGAGGCCTCCCGCATCCCCCACCAGAAGCGCCCTGCCCTTGACCATGACCGGCTCGCCCGTGTAGAAGACCGGCAAGGTCCAGGCATCGGTCCTTTCTACCTCAATGTTTTTAAGTATAGGATGTTTCTTAACGAAGGTGTTGAAGATTTCTCTCATGCTGCCGCCGGTGTTGCGGGTATCGCCCGCGACACCTATAGAGATGAGGCCTTTTTTGGGGAATATCCAGGCATAACCGTGAGGGACGCAGCCGAAGTCGAGATATATCTTTCCGCTCAACTCATCGGAGCCCTCATAAGGCACCTCGGCTGTTATGGAAAGAAGCCGGTCTGTGTTGTTCGTGCCGAAGTGGCCCCTCGTCAGTTTCCCGGCCGCGCCGTCGGCCAGAACCACTAACTTGCCCTTTAAGACCTCGCCCGTTTTGCACAGAACCGTAACAGGGTCTTTCGCCTTCCCGTTCAACCCGTCCACCTTTTCGACCTGTCGGCCTTCGAGCACCTCTGCGCCCGCCGCTTTAGCCCTCTCAACGAGAAGGTGGTCGAACCTTACCCTTCGTGTGTTTGCGGCTATGGGCCGGTCGGAGGTGAACTCGAGCGCCCTTTCATACCTGTAGGTAAGGGTTGCGCCGTAGACGGTATCTTCGAGGACCTCTTTTATGTCAAAGTCGAGTATGCGCTCGGCCTTTTTTGATATACAGCCGCCGCAGGGCTTGCACCTCGGGAAGGTCGCCTTATCGAGGCCCAGGACCTTGAGCCCCTTTTGTGCGAGATGATATGACGCAGTGG
>JAUVFY010000091.1 GCA_030594025.1 Deltaproteobacteria bacterium
CTCTATCTCAGCAAAAAAGGAAACTACAAGACTGCACTGAAATATTTCAAAGAGCTCGATAGTTCAACCCTTTTGCCGAGGTATCTGTCCTATTATGCCCTTTGCGTGGCAAAAGCGGAGAAAAATTATGAAGATGCCATATCCCTGGGCGTAAAGGCCGTAAAAACGGAGTTCTACCATCCCGAGATCTATCTAAATCTGGGCAGGATCCTTTCGGAAAGCGGCAGGAAGGCCTTCGCCTTCAAGGCTTATAAAAAAGGGCTGGGGTACGACAACACCCATCCGGAACTTATAAAGGAGATGAACGAAATGGGTATAAGGCGGAATCCCGTTTTGTCACCACTGCCCAGGAAAAACCCCGTAAACAGGCTTCTCGGGATGCTTGCAAGCAAGTTGCGGTCATTAACTAAAACTAAAAAAAACTAAAAAGTTCCTCTTAGGCCATAAAAGACAAGACAAAAGAAAAATCTCAAAAGCCCTTCAAGACGCGTTAATACTGAATTGGAGTTTAAATTTAAATTTTTGAATTAAGGGGTTATAGGCACTTCTATTACCCCTTTTTATGTTTATTCCCAGGCACCACGGGCCGGCCTTGACAGTCCCACCTCGGGGTGTTAAAAATTTTATAAGGTCTTTTGCTATCGACGAACCAGATAACCACCTGGACAGGGGCCGCGGCCTTAAGTAAAAAAACTAAAATTTTCAAGGAGGTTACTATGGCTGTTGAGGCGTACGTGTTCATAGATTGCGAGCATGGAAAGGCCAGGGAGGTCGCCGAAGAGATGGCAAAGATTGGAGGGGTGGAGAGCGTAAAGGCCGTTACAGGCCCTCATGACATTATTGCATACGTTGCCGCCTCGAGCTTCAAGGTTCTCGGAGATGTGGTCATAACGAAAATCCAGGCCGTGGAAGGTGTAAAGAGGACCTTAACCAACGTCGTAATCGAGTGATTTTAGCTGCCCCGAAATGGTTCGGGGTCTTAAAAGGCCCCGAAGACTAATGTCGCATAATGGATATTATGTGTGATTTAGTTTTACTCGTCCGTACTCCCCGTAGACACCCCAATTTAACATTTTAACATTCCCCTACCCGCGCGGGTGGTGTATTTTGTGAAGTTTTTTGAGCCGCTCGCTCCTTACGTGCGTGTATATCTGGGTCGTAGATATGTCGGCGTGCCCGAGCATCTCCTGGACGACTCTCAGGTCCGCTCCCCTCTCGACAAGGTGTGTTGCAAAGGAATGACGAATGATATGGGGTTTTAGCTTATCTCTATCTATACCGGAGTTAATACCGTAACCCTTGATTATATTCCAGAAGTTCCACCTCTTCATACCTGTGCCCCTGTTAGTAACAAAGACGTATTCAGAGTCCCTCCCCTTCAAGATAGACGGGCGCGCCCCCTCGAGGTACCTTCTTAACCATCTTATCGACGTTTCTCCCATTGGGACGATCCTCTGCTTGGAGCCTTTACCAACTACCGTCAGGCAGCCTGTCTGGAGGTTCACCTCATTAAGCCTCAAGCCCACAAGCTCGCTTACCCTGAGCCCCGTTGCGTAAAGGACCTCTAGCATTGTCTTATCCCTTTTTCCCATCGGGGTATCGGCCCGCGGGGTTTCGAGAAGGCGGTCCACCTCTTTTAGCGTAAGTACCTCGGGAAGGCGCTTTTCCGTTCGCGGTAGTTCTATGTAAGCGCAGGGAGAACTCTTTATCTTCCCTTTCGTTAAAAGGTACCTGTAGAGGCCCCTTATGGAAACGAGCGATCTCGTATAAGACCTGGGCTTAAGTCCCAGGGCCTTGAGCTCGGCGAGGTAGGCGGTCACGTCCTTCTGGGTTGCGCGGGTTGGCCCTTTTCCGGCCTTTTTAAGATAGACCATGAACCGGGTGAGGTCTCGGCGGTATGAGTTGAAGGTGTTGCGTGATAGCCCCTTATCCACAAGGAGCGTTGTAAGGTAATCTTCGAGGAGCGGGGTGTTGGTTTTTTTACTCATGCCCCCTTTTTCTCTATGGCGCTATAGACGCTGTCGACAATCTCTTTCAGCTTTCCCCTGTCCACTATCTTCTGGCCGTAGATGTCCCTCACGTAGAATATGTCCGAGGCCTCCTCACCCTTTGTGGAGATCTTCGAGATATGGATATACAGGCCGAGTCGCGTCAGTGTGCTTGTTATGGTGTAAAGTAGGCCAAGTTTATCCTGGGCGTGTATGTCGATAACGGTATAGGTATCGGAAACGTCGTTATCTATGAGGACCCTTGTGGGAACCTTCGGTCGGGGTTTCTTGTCCAGCAAGCTCGGCTTCATCTTCCCCACGACCTCACCCACGTCCGCCTTTCCGGTAAGGACGTTTAAAAGGTCCCTCTCTATCTCCCTGAGCTTCGACTCGTCGGTTATTAGGTCTCCGAAGACGTTGTTTACCTGGAGGATGTCCAGTGCTATGCCGTTTTTCAGAGTGTTTATCTGGGCGTTAAGGATGTTTACGGAGTTTGCCGCCATAACACCTGTTATCATGGAGAAAAGCCCGTGTAGGTCGTAGGTGCATATGACAAGCTCCGTCAAACGGCGTTCCCTGTCCTGAGTAACCTTCATCACATAGGGCCTGCCCTGGAGCGTCTTTGTAGTTTTAAGGTGTTCTGCTATGGACCGGGCTGTGTTTGAAAGAAAGTATCTGGCCGGAAGTAGCTGGAAGTAGCCTTCCACCTCCTCTTTGTTTACGTCCGGGAGTATCTGCTTTACATTTTCCTTGACCCGCTTGACCTTCCTTACGGTGTCCGGCAGCTCGAAGCTTCCCCTCTCGAGCACATTAAGTGCCTTGAAGTATAGTTCCTGGAATAGCGTCCCCTTCCAGTTGTTCCATATCTCAGGGCCCACGGCTCTCACGTCGGCAAAGGTCAGAATATAAAGGAGATTGAGTCGTTCTATATCACCTGTCTTCTTTGCAAAATTTATAACGAGCTTTTCGTCGTGGAGGTCCCTGTACTGAGCCGTGTCGGCAAGAAGGAGGTGGCTTGCCACGAGAAAGATTACAAGGTTCGTAGTGTCTTCGGAAAGGTCGAGGCGCCTGCATATCTGGGGAACGAGTTTCGCGCCCTTGTTCGAGTGGCCCTTGCCCATGGACTTTCCAATGTCATGAAGCATTATTGCCAGAACGAGCGCCTCCGGGTTCTCGACCTCCTCGTAGAGGGTGCAGAGCAGCGGGAACTCCTTCCTGTAGAGGTCTTTGAGTCTTTCGAGCTCCCTCACGGCGAAAAGCGTGTGCGTGTCTACGGTATATATGTGGTAAAGGTCGTGCTGCACCTTACAGGTTATGTCTCCGAACTCCGGTATGTACCTTTCGAGGAATCTTAGCTCGTGCATGAGAGAGAGGGTTCTGAAGACCCCTTTGCCTCTCAGTATCTTGATGAAGGATTCTGAAACGTCCGTCGAGGTCCTGAGATCGTCGTCTACCCTGTTAAGGTTCATTAAGATGAGGTCTCTTGTGGTCTGGTCTATATCGACATCAAAGACCTGAGAGTACTCAAAGGCCCTTATCATAGCCACAGGGTCATTCTCATAGATGTCGTCGCCTGTGGAGCACAAGAGCCCCCTGGCGATTATGTAATCCTTGTCGATTCTAAGCTTCTTGTAAGGCCATAAAAGCTTCTTACGGGGCTTTTTCAGAAGCCTCGAGGTCATGAGATTCGACAGATGGCTTATAGCAGAGGCGTGGCGGTAGTACTGCTGCATGAAGGCCTCCACGGGCAGCGCTTCTTCGGTCTTTTCGTAGCCCAGAAGACCCGCTACCCTCTCCTGGTGATCGAAGGTGAGCTGGTCCATCTTCCTTCTTGTTTCAAAATGGAGCTCGTTCCTCAGCCAGAGGAGAAAGTCCAGGGAGTCTTCGAGTTCTTCTTCTTCCTTGTCCGTCAGGAGCCTGGGTATTTCTTCCCCGTTGAACTTGGCCTTGAGTATCCAAGTGGAGGTGTGAACGTCCCTGAGCCCACCCTCCCCTTCCTTTACGTTCGGCTCGAGTATGTAGACTGAACCTCCGTATTTTTCACGCCTCTTAGAGCCCTCCAGGATCTTGTCCTCGATAAACCCCTTTACGCGTCGCCTGTTGAAGAGCCGTTTCCTTTTTTCCCGGTTCAAAGTGTTAAAAAGCCCCCTGTCCCCGAAAAGAAACCTGATGTCAAGGAGAGACGTCATGGTCTTTACGTCGTCTTTGGCGAGGTTAATCGACTCTTCCACCGTCCTTATGCTGAAACCCACGTCCAGACCGGCATCCCAGAGCAGATACAGTATCCTCTGGGTAAGCTCCTCTATCGCCGGAGTGATCTTTTTTCTATAAAGGAGCAGTAGGTCCACGTCGGAGCGGATGTTGAGCTCACCTCTGCCGTATCCGCCGAGGGCAACAAGTGCGGTATCCTTTTCAGCGCCATCTATCTCTTTTGAAATGCTTCGAAAAAGGCCGCCCAGGAGGTTGTCTATGAGGCGGGTGTACGATGAGGTTATCTCACGGCCGGAGGCCCCGGAGGTGTGGCTTTTCCTGAGCTCCGTTTCAGCCTTTGCAAGGTATTTTTTTATGACCGAAGCGGTAACATTACTGCCTAACCCCGGAATATTCAAAGACTGAAGCAATGTGGTTTCTTTCATCTACCTTTTCCAGACGGGAGACCTTTTCTCCGTTAACGTAGCGCAAGATTCCCTCGGTGATACCCTTTACTATCTCCGCCAGGTATTTCTCGTCCCTAAGTCTTTTTTCGTCCCTCGGGTTGCTTAGAAAGGATATCTCCACCAGTATGCTCGGCATGTTGCTGTTTACGAGGACGTAAAAGGGGGCGCCCTTAACGCCGTTAGACTTGATCCCCCTGTATTTTCTCTTCAGGTTCGATAAGAGCTTTGTCTGTATGTGCGTGGCGAGGTTGCTCGATTCTATCCTGTTGCCGGACCTTCTCAAGTCCTTGAGTATGAACTGCAACACGTCGTCCATCTCCTCGGTTGATGCGAAGTTCTCCCTCGATGCAACCTTCATGGCCTCCTTGTCGTGCGCATAGTCAAGGTAATAGGTCTCGACTCCCGTGGCCTTTCTGTTAACGCTCGCGTTCACGTGGACGGAGACGAAAAGGTCGGCCCTTTTCATGTTGGCTATGGCAGTTCTCTCATCTAGCGGGATGTATACGTCCTTTGACCTCGTAAGGATTACCTTAGTTAACTTTAGTTTGCCTTCGAGCTCCTTTTTTAGCATCCTGGAGACCTTCAGGGTCACGTCTTTTTCTTTAAGCCCACGTTTGCCTATGGCGCCGGGGTCTTTGCCGCCGTGGCCCGGGTCTATCACGATGGTCTTTACCTTGAGGGCCTTGCCGGTCGCCGGGGGAGGCTTTGGCTTTTCAGGGGGCGCTGTACCCGGAGGACTCTTTTTCTCCGGAGGGGCTTTCTTGCTTTCCGCGACCTTCCCCTCAGAGACCTTACCGGTTATGTCTATGACTATCCTGTAGGGGTTCGTAAGAGGGAACACCTTGTACTCCTCGAGCGTTTCTATGTCGAGCACTACCCTTACAGTGTCCTTGTCGTACTGGCCGGCCCTTACGGACTTCAAAAGTCCGTCCCCTATGGGGATAGACTTTGTAAGGGCCTTTGCCAGGGCCGCCCCCTTGATGTCGATGTAAAGACGCCGGGGTTTATTGATGGACGGGTCCTTTTTAAGAAGATGGTATTTAAAATCCGCCTTCCGGCTGAGGTCTACGACAACCCTGGTATAACTGGGGTTGGACCAGTGCCTTATACCTACCACCTCGGTCCTTTCAGTAGCGCAATACGCACTCGTATTCAAGGAGATAACGAACAGTACGATAAATAACCGGACCGCGGTGGGCGCCATCGCAAAGAGTCTTATCTTGAATTCCTCTGGCACTATTCCTCCTCGAGCATATCTTTTATCCTGTTAAGTATGTGTAGGGCCTCGATCGGTGTAATAGAGTCTGTATCGAGTTTTTTGAGTTCATCGTGTATGGGGTCCCTTTCACCGCCAAGTAGGTTCGGCAG
>JAUVFY010000117.1 GCA_030594025.1 Deltaproteobacteria bacterium
GAAAGGAGTGCTCTAACGCTCAGGCCCGATGGAGGGCTCGCGGACGTTGCCCCTACGGTTTTAAAGATTATGGGGCTCGATGTGCCCCCGGAGATGAAGGGGGAGCCGCTCTTTTAAAGGGATTAACGGGAAAATGTCCGGGGATGCCTGGGGGGTGTGGCCGGCGGGGTGCTGGAAGCACTTCAGGGGTGCCTTCTCAGCCCAGCGTGGTAGCAGCAGTAGAGGCTGTCTATATTGTTGTTGAAGGTCTTGAGGCCCACGTTTCCGAACTCGATCCTGACTATGCTGAGACCCCCGGGTACTGTGGAGTTCATCTCCTCGATAACCTTTCCGATACCCCATTCAGGATGACTCAGGTGGACCACCTCTTCGCCCAGTGAAAGGTATAGTCTTCTTATCTCCCGCCTCATAACTACTCACCTCTTACCTATATTTATAGCCAAGGTATTTCTGCTAAGTCAAGTGATAATAGAAAATGGTTCTTTTATCCGCTTTTATCCGTATGTGCCGTGGCGTGAATATCCTTTTTATAAGGGTTGACAAGTCTTTCAAATGGTTATATTAATATTTTGAGTGCGCGGAAGGGGCGGATGAATTACAAAATCTTCTCTCTCTAATTTAAAAAGGAGGCCGGCCATGAGTGAAGAGATGGTAGGGGCTGTGAGTCATTACTATACCCACCTCGGAGTTGCGGCGGTGGTGCTCGAGGGGGAACTTCAGGTTGGGGACACTATCCACGTCAAGGGCCACACGTCGGATTTCACCCAGAAGGTCGAATCGATGCAGATAGAACATGAAAGCGTGGATAAGGCCGGCAAGGGTGATAATATCGGGATAAAGATGGTCGAGCACGCAAGAGAGCACGATAAGGTCTTCAAGGTGGTGGAAGAATAAGCAATGCCGTTAAAAGGTTCATACAGTTATCTCACGTGCCCCATGTGCGACGTTGAGATACCCATGTCCGGCGATGAGAGGATGGGTGAAGAGGTTTACTGCCCCTACTGCCAGGCCCCTTTGAAACTCAAGAAGACAAAGGAAGACGCGCCCTACCTGCAGGAAGATTTTTAACTGCGCCGTTGCTGTGCCCGTGTTCGCAAGATACTGCGCTCACGAATCGTGCACCAGAAGGGATTTATCCCTTTACGCAGGCAAGGGGCCGCATCATTGCCACCTTGTGGTTTACCCCCGCCTTATGCATTATATCCACTACCTTATGGACGTCCTTGTACGCAAGAGGGGCTTCTTCGGCCACTCCTGACTTGCTCCTTGATCTGATGATAATGCCTTTTCCCTCGAGTTCCTTCATAAGCTCAGTGCCTCTCCACCGTCTTTTCGCCTGCATCCTCGACATAGCCCTGCCAGCGCCATGCACCGCGCTTCCGAAGCACTCCTCCATGCCCTTCTCTGTTCCTCTTAAGATGTATGAGGCCGTTCCCATCGTACCCCCCACGAGAAGCGGCTGACCCACCTTCCGATACCGGGTGGGGACTTCCTCGCGTCCTGGTCCGAAGGCCCTTGTTGCGCCCTTACGGTGGATAAGGACCTTTTTTGTCACTCCGTCTATGGTGTGTGTCTCTATCTTGCATGTGTTGTGGGCCACGTCGTAGATGAGCTTTATTTCTTCGGGCCTTATATCGAATATGCGCGTAACAGCCCCCCTTACAAGGTGTGTGATGGTCTGGCGGTTTGCAAAGGCGCAGTTTATGCCGCAGTTAACCGCGGTAAAGTACCTTTCCCCCTCCTTGCTCTTTACAGGGGCGCAGACAAGCTCCCGTTCGCGTATGGGTATGCCGTACTTCCTGCTCGCTTCCTCAAGAATCTTCAGGTAATCGGTCCCTATCTGGTGGCCTAGGGCGCGGCTTCCGCAATGGATGGCTATAAGTATCTGGTCCTTGTGTATGCCGTAGGCCTCCGCGGCTTCAGGGTCATAGACCTCTTCCACCCATTGCACCTCGACGTAGTGGTTACCGGAGCCGAGGGTGCCCACCTGCTTGAACTGCCGCTCCTTGGCCCTGTGGCTAACGTTCTCGGGCCTCGCATCAGGTACAGCCCCATTCTCCTCCGTGTACTCGAGATCCTCAGGCAGCCCGAAGCCCTTTTCGATTACATAGGCAGAGCCCCTTCTTAAAAGCTCGTCTATCTCGTCCTCCCTGAGCCTTAAGTCTCCTGTGGAGCCCACCCCAGAGGGGACGTCCCTGAAGAGCTGGTTCGCGATCTCGACTTTTTTCCCTTCCACGTCCTTTTTTTCGAGCGGGGTCTTCAAGACCCTTACACCGCAGTTTATGTCGAAACCGACCCCTGCTACACTTATAACGCCTTTTTCCAGGTCAAAGGCACCAACCCCGCCGATGGCGAAGCCGTATCCGGGGTGGATATCGGCCATGGCCATGGACGCCTTCTCAATACCCGGCAGGCGGGCGACGTTGGTAACCTGCTCAAGCGCCGGTGTAAAGCCGCCGCCTTTTTTAGCCTCATAGTCCTTCAAAAGATTGCCGATTATCTCCTCGTCGGCAAAGATCTTCCCGGGGACGACCATGTCGCCTGTCTTAGGTACTTCCCATATGTAGTCGGTTATCTTCTTTATCTCTATTGACATGTCACGTTGCTCCTTTCCCTGGGGAGGCCGGCAAATGCCCTGTCATACGTCGAGTATGCACTCGAATACGTGGTTACCATCATCGGCTTTTTTGTAACTCAAGCCCGAGTAGGTGGCGGCCTTGACCTCGGTCTTAACGGTGTGTTTTTCCAGGTCCAGGGGTTCACCGTAGGCCGTTCCAATGAAGCGGTAAAGGTCGTCCATTTTCTTTACCTCCTTTGTTTCAAGCCTTTTAAAGGCGAAGCCGTGGATGTCCTGGATTGATAGGGTTTCGTTAATTGCTTCCACAAAAAGGAGCTGCAGGTCTGCTGCATCGACGCCGAAGGTCACGTCTTCCGTGGTGTTTATCGTAGCAAGGTCGAACATTATGTTGAATACGGCCTCTGCCCCGCTTTCAAATGCCTCCTCGAGTGTCGCACCCTCCGCATGGATACCTATGTCGGCAAGGTGTTCTATATAACTGTAAGGCATATAAAAATTTTAGCAGTTGGGTAAGAGAAGTCAACTACCCATTGACGGGTTGTAAAAGGGGGAGTTCAGGCCCATGGATTCAATCCTGCCAAGAGACCGCGCTAAAACCGGTTTTTCCCCTTGTAAAACCGCATCTAACTAATCTATAATAAAAGGAAATCTCAATGATGAACGAGGCGTTTATGACAGGTGCCTGCTCATGGGCACAAAAGTTACACTTGACGCGGAACCCTTTCAGTTGTGTGAAAGGGTTTTTTTGTTAAGGCGATGCTTGAAAAGGTTAGAAAGACCATAAGCCGCTACAGGATGCTCAGGCGGGGGGATACTGTCTGTGTGGCCACCTCCGGTGGGGTTGACTCGGCCGTGCTTCTACATGTGCTCTGTTCCCTTGGCGACGAGCTTGGACTAAAACTCGTCGTATGCCACTTGAACCACGGCCTGAGGGGAAAAGAGTCGGAAAGGGATTTTAATTTTGTTAAAAAGACCGCACAGAGGCTCAAACTCCCCTTCGAAGGAAAAAGACTTGGAGAGGGTGAGACCAGGAAGGGGAGTTTACAGGATTGGGCAAGGAAGAAAAGATACGAGTTCCTCGAAGAGGCCGCCGCTAAACACGGGGCCAGGAAAGTGGCGCTGGGCCACACCCTCGACGACCAGGCCGAGACCGTTTTAATGAGGTTCATAAAGGGGAGCGGAACAACAGGGCTTTCGGGCATGGCCTCTGTAAGGGGCAGCTACATAAGGCCCCTTCTGGAGACGACCAGGGAAGAGATAGAGCGCTACGCACATGATAAAGGGATTAAATACGTTATCGATTCCACGAATAAGAGCAAAAAGTATCTGAGGAATCGTTTAAGGCTAGACCTGATACCTCTAATCGAAAAGGATTTTAATTCGAGCATAAAAGAGACCCTCGCAAGGACAGCTTCGGTCCTCGCAAGGGACGACGAATTTATAAGGGCCGAGGCTGAGCGGGCCATCGCCGGGCTTATAAAAAAGAGAGACAGTAACGAGATAACCCTTGACCGCAAGGGTCTAACGGGGCTAAATGAGGCACTGGCGGTGAGGGTGTTCTTAAAGGCCGCTTCAATTGTCGGCAGCGTGAGCGGCCTTTACACCCCCAACGTGGATTCGTTCCTAACACTCGTCAAGGCAAAGAGGCCTAATGCCGTGGTGAACCTCCCCGGGGGTCTTTATCTAAAAAGAGTATACAATGATATAACGCTCTCAACGAAAGGGTTAGACAAACCCCTGCCTTTTGACACGGAGTTGACCGTTCCTGGGCTCACCCGGGTCGACGGGGCGGGTCTCCGCTTAAGGGCCAGGGTTTTAGAGAAAAGGCCCTTACGCTTAGAAAAACCAGGTACGGCGTACTTCGATTACGACGCCCTTTTAAAACCCCTAAGGGTAAGGTCCTTCCGGGCCGGTGACAGGATGAGGCCCATGGGCATGGAGGGGCATAAGAAGCTGAAGGACATCTTTATCGACGCCAGGGTCCCCAGGGCCGAGAGGGTGAACATACCGCTCGTTGAAAGCGGCGGGAAGCTAATATGGGCGGCTGGCCTCAGGCAGGCAGAAGAGTTCAAGGTAACGAGAAGCACAAAGAAAATCTTGAAGATAACATTGCTGTAAGACTCCTCGGCTGCCACCTGAGGTGGGGCAATTGATTGAACGAACCTTGCATGTACTGCGAACCAAGAGCAAATGCAATCGATTTTATAAGTTGCCGGCTGCCACCTGAGGTGGGGCAATTGATTGAAC
>JAUVFY010000115.1 GCA_030594025.1 Deltaproteobacteria bacterium
CCCGGCCGAAGAGGTCTTTGAAGGTACTGCGTACAGCAATTAGCAGTGCGTTCCTTAGAGCTTATGGGTTCGCAATTCGTAAAGAGTTAGTAAAGACAACTGGACCACCTCAGGTGGCTTCCGCACGGGGGTTTAATGGATTAAAAAATTAGTGGATTCTAAATTTGTGAAATTAATGGCCAGGATAACTGCTCCACCTTGAGGTGGCTGCGTACAGCAGTTAGTAGCGCGTTCCTTAGAGCTTATGGGTTCGTAATTAGCGGGAGAGTTAGTAAGACAACAGCTCCACCTCAGGTGGCTTCCGCACGGGGGCTTAATAGATTAGAAAAATTAGTGGATTCGAAATTTGTGAAATTAATGGCCAGGATAACTGCTCCACCTCAGGTGACTGCGTACAGCGGTTAGTTGCGCGTTCCTTAAAGCTTATGGGTTCGTAATTAGCGGGAGAGTTAGTAAGACAACGGCTCCACCTCAGGTGGCTGCGTACAGCAGTTAGTAACGCGTTCCTTAAAGCTTATGGATTCGTAATTCGTAGAAAGTATGTTAGGACAATTGAACCACCTCAGGTGGTACTGCCGAGGCTTAAGAGGTCGTGATTCATAAGGAGTAAAAATTTTTCGCATCACGTGTAACGTAAAAGTATAACGGTTGTCAGGAGGTGAGAAGATGTTTACCGGTGCCTTTACCGCCCTTGTAACGCCCTTCAAGGACGGTGAGATAGACGAAGAGGCCCTGAGAAGGCTCATAGAATTCCATGTAGAAAACGGCATAGACGGGCTCGTGCCCTGCGGTACGACCGGGGAGTCTGCAACGCTTTCTCACGAGGAGCACAACAGGGTAATTGATATTGCCATAGAGACGGCGAGGGGGAGGGTCCCTGTTATAGCGGGCACCGGCTCGAACTCCACCGTTGAGACCCTGACCCTGACGAAACACGCAAAAGAGGCCGGGGCGGACGCCGCGCTGCTTATATCACCCTATTACAACAAACCCTCCCAGGACGGCGTCTACGAGCACTACAGGCGTGTGGCTGAGGAGGTGGACCTGCCGCTGATTGTTTATAACGTACCGAGCAGGACGGGGCTAAATATGCTGCCCGAGACAGTGGCAAGGCTTTCGGAGATAAAAAATATCGCGGGCATAAAGGAGGCCACCGGGGACCTGGCACAGGTAAGCGAGGTAATAGAGCGCTCGAGGGAGGGTTTCTGCGTGCTCTCGGGAGACGACTTTACAACGCTTCCGCTCCTTTCGCTCGGAGGCCGCGGCGTTATCTCCGTTATTTCGAACTTAGTGCCCGGCGAGACGGCCGAGATGTGCAGGCTCTTTTTATCAGGCAAAATAGAAGAGGCCAGGCGCGTGCACTTTAGGCTTCAGGGCCTTGCTCGGGCCATGTTCATTGAAACCAACCCCGTTCCGGTAAAGACCGCACTTTCCATGATGGGGATGATCGAGGAGGAGTTCAGGCTTCCTCTGGTGGGCATGAAAGAGGGCAACAGACGTAAACTTAAAGAGGCCCTCGACTCTCAAGGTCTCATTTAACGAGCCCTTTTTTATTAAAACAGGAGGTCCTCATGATTTACGCAGCGGTAACAGGGGCTGCCGGGAGGATGGGCAGTAGGATAATCAACTTTATCAAGGTGAACCCCGGCGTTGAGCTTGCCGGGGCCCTTGAGATGCCCGGACATCCGACCCTGGGAAGCGACGCGGGGGAGGTTGCGGGCCTGGGCAAGCTGGGCGTAAAGATAACGGACAATACAAAACGTGCCTTCAGGAACTCCGACGTTGTAATAGACTTTTCCAACCATGAAGTTACCTTAAGGTGCCTCGAGGAGGCCGTTAAACTTGACAAGGCCTTTGTCATTGGCACAACGGGTTTTTCCCACCAACAGAGAGACAGGATTAAAGAGCTTTCTCAGGAGACAAGGGTCGTCATGGCCCCGAATATGAGCGTGGGAGTAAATCTGCTTTTGAAGCTCGTTGAAATGACAGCCTCCATCCTCGGCGACGACTACGATATAGAGATTGTGGAGAGCCACCACAGGCACAAAAAGGACGCACCTTCGGGCACGGCCCTCAGGATAGCCGAGGTCGCTGCCCTTGCCCTTAACTGGAACCTTGAAAAGGTCGCTGTATACGAGAGAAAGGGCATAATAGGGGAGAGAAAGCCCCGGGAGATAGGCATTCAGAGCCTTAGAGGCGGAGACATCGTCGGTGACCACACGGTGATATTCGCGGGGCCCGGCGAGAGGATAGAGCTTACCCACAGGGCGCATTCCAGGGACACCTTTGCCATGGGCGCTGTAAAGGCCGCCATCTGGGTCGTGGACAAACCCATCGGGCTCTACGATATGCAGGATGTGCTCGGGCTCAAAGGCGAACGTTAAGGGCGCGACCATCCGGGAAGATAAAAAAACCGATTACGCTTTTTAAGTAATCGGTTTTTTGTTACAATATTTTTCTCAACAACTAACGGAGGAAATACCATGGCGAGATTTTTCCTGGCCGCTTTTTTAGCGGCTGTTATTAGTTTGGCAGCGGCTGAGCCCGCGACCGCATTCCAGGCAGAGGGCTGCACGAGTGAAACAGGCTGCATGCAGAACTGCATCGAGTGCCACAGGCTTTCCGTCGAAGAGGCGGACAAGCTTCTCAAGACCGACAAGTTCCAGGCCAAGGTAAAAGAGGTCCGCATGAGCCCTGTCATGGGGCTCTGGGAGGTCGTAATAGAGAGCGGCCAGAGGGCGTTCATAGTGTACGTGGACTTTGCAAAAAAGCACATGGTCGAGGCCAAGTTCATGCCCCTTGAGCGGATCGGGCAGCCGCCCCCGCTGAGGAAGGTGGACTTCGAAAAAATCCCCCTTGAAGACGCGGTGGTCATGGGGGATACCGAGGCCGAAAACAAGGTCGTCATATTCGATGACCCGGACTGCCCCGCTTGCAGGGACTTCCATCAGGTGGCGAAGAAGATCCTCGAGGAGAGGAAAGACATCGTCTTCTATATGAAGCTCTTCCCGCTTCCCATTCACCCGGAAGCGTACGATAAGTCTAAGACCATAATATGTAACGACCGTTCCCTCGAGCTCCTCGAAGACGCATTTGCCGGAAAGGAACTTCCGGAGCCGGATTGCGAGGCCAAGGAGGTAGACGCCACGATAACCCTTGCCAAGGAGTTCGACATAAAAAGCACCCCTACGATAATACTGCCAGACGGGAGGGTTTTGCCCGGCGCGGTGAACGAACAGACGTTCCTGTTCCTCCTCGACAACCCTCAGTAGGAAGGTGGCCATACAGTGGTTTAAAATAAGGGGGGGGTTATGTTTTCCATAACCCCCCCCTTATTTACCTTTTATGCTTTTAAGGCGTCGAGGTGAGCACTGCCGAGTGGGTATGCCGGGGAGATACCCCGTTTTACCGAACCTTCACCATGCAAAAACTATGCATTGACACCCGGCGAGTATGCCTTGCCGGGTAGATTAAAGATTTGAGCTTTCTCCTGGTAAAGGTCTACCAATTCAGGATTGACATGTGTAAACTTTATGCCCATCCCGTTCTTTACATTCCGGACCAACTTCGGGGTGACCTTTTTTGCCCAGACTACAACCCCTTCGGCCTCATAGCTCCTGTCATCGTTTTCAACAACAAGATATAATCTGGTGCCGGGTTTGTAGACACCGTTTGTCTTTATGTGTGTACCTTCCTCTGAAAGGTCTGTTGTAAAGGCTATATGGTCATGGGGTTTTTGTGGGCTCGGGCCAAAGTGTACGGTCCTTCGAAAGGCGACCCTCTTAGTTCTTCTCATCTTTCTTGCCATGGCTTTACTCCGCCTCCTTGAAAATCATGTAAGATGGTTTAATCCAATAGTTGAACAATTTTATAATTTATAACAGAGCTATATAGCCTTGTAAATCCCCCGAATGTACCGTTTTCAAGGTGAGGTATTAAAAAACTTTTGATAAGGTTGCAGAATTGGCGATTAAGGAGAGAAAGTAAGCGTAACGGAAAGCATCGGGACAGGATATCAGCTAAGCTCCCCGCGCGGGGATTTTCTACTGGGCTTCAGTTTTTGTTCGTAAAAATCTAACAGTTCTTTATCGGCAACAGTAAACTTTATGCCCATACCGGTTTTTTCGGGCTGCACAACTCCCGCCCTGACCCTCTTTGACCAGATCACGACCCCTTCGGCCCTGTATCTCATAAGAGTATCATTTATGATTAGATACAAAGCGGTGCCTGGCTCAAAGGCCCAGTATGTCTTTATACCAAGGCCCGTGTAGGAAAGGTCTTCACAGAGGGATGTAAATTCAGGGGGGCTGTATGGGCCAAAGCGTATTGTATTTCGGAAGGATACCCTCCCACTTCTCCTGTTTTCCATGGGCTTTCCCCTTTATTAAAAAGGTTCCAACCAGCCCCTTATTACCTTTTCAGGCCTTCCATAAAAAGGGCATAGATTTACATATTAAATTTTATAACGGAATAAAACCCTGTAAACCCCACGAAAGAGGGGTTTTTAAGGTAAAGGGACCGACTATCTTCTTTCTGTTCTAAAACACGCGACAGTCACACAAGAGGGTTTTTTTAAGACCGAAAGGCCTGTATAGAAGAGATAAAACCCCTGGGTTTTTATGGCCCAGGGGCTTTTTTAGCACAGTATAAAGGTCAATCTAAAATTCTCCATTACACCTTGTATCTTGTTTTTGTGCCTGGATACAGTTAAATTATCCAGGTACAGGGAAGGGAGAGACCGAATTTCACCTTAGGCCTTTAGAGCCTGTTTAGTAGATTGGTCCCCCGTTCCCACCGCCACGAATGACGGACGGTATTCTTAGGCCAAAGAGCCTGTATGCACAAGGTGGTCATGGCGGCACTGGAACGGGCATCTCTCCCAAAGAGCAAAC
>JAUVFY010000250.1 GCA_030594025.1 Deltaproteobacteria bacterium
AGGGATTTTTACGGCTTCGGATACGGCCCTCGTAAGCTCGAGGTCATAGCCGTCCTTTGTGCCGTCCTTATCCATGCTCGTAAGAAGTATCTCCCCGGCGTCGAGCTCCTCGACCTTCAGGGCCCAACCCACGGCATCGATACCCGTGGGCTTCCTTCCGCCGTGGGTGTAGACCTCCCAGCCCGCTCCATTGGGCCTTGTCTTGGCGTCTATGGCGACCACTATGCACTGGCTCCCGAACCTGCCGGAGGCCTTCTTTACGAACTCCGGGTCCTGTACGGCCGCGGTGTTTATCGAGACCTTGTCGGCCCCGGCCCTCAGTAGCTCCCTTATGTCTTCTAAGGTCCTTATGCCGCCGCCTATGGTAACGGGCATGAAGACCACTTCGGCGGTCCTCTCGGCCATGTGGATTATGGTCTTACGTTCCTCGTGCGAGGCGGTTATGTCGAGGAAGACGAGCTCATCTGCGCCCTGCTCTTCGTATGCGATTGCGCATTCCACAGGGTCTCCTGCGTCCCTCAGGTTAACAAAACTCACTCCCTTTACGACCCTTCCGTCCTTTACGTCAAGGCAGGGTATGATTCTCTTGGTTAACATACAGTAAGAATATTCAGCCCCTGGCCTTCGCTATGGCCTGCTTGAGCTCTATTGCGCCCGAATACAGGGCCTTGCCGATTATCGCCCCCTTGAGCTTAAGGCCCTTAAGGAGCTTGATATCTTCGATAGAGGATATGCCCCCGGAGGCCACGATCGGTATGTCCACCGCTTCTGTCATCTCCTTCGTCGCCTCGAGGTTGGGCCCCGCGAGCATGCCGTCTCTTGATATATCAGTATATATTATACATGCAATTCCCAGACCTTCAAACTCCCTCGCAAGGGTTACGGCGTCCTGGTCAGTAACGTCAAGCCACCCTTTAATCGCCACCTTGCCCCCGCGGGCGTCTATACCCACGGCTACCCTGCCCGGGTATTTTCCCGCAAGCTCCTTTACGAGTCCCGGGTCTTCGTACGCCGCGGTCCCCAGGATAACCCTCTTGACACCCCCGAGTGCGAGGTATATCCCGGCGATATTAGCATCCCTTATCCCCCCGCCTACCTGTACCGGCACACCCGTGGTCGATATGATCCTTTCCACGATATCGAAGTTTACCGGCCTCCCCGTAACGGCCGCATCGAGGTCGACCATGTGTATGAGCTCGGCTCCCGCGGACGCCCATCTGGAGGCTACCTCCACCGGGTCTTCCGAGTACACGGTCTCGGCGTCCATCCTGCCCTGCTCGAGGCGGACGCATCTACCGCCTTTTATGTCTACTGCCGGGATGATTATCACGCGACCGAACTCCTCATTTTAGGGCCGAGGGCGCGGGGGGAGTGTGCGCCGGATTTTTTTTAGCGGCCCCTCACTTGACTTTTCCCGGTTGAAAGGTGCTAACCGAGTTCTTTGAAATTCTTTAGTACCCTCAAGCCCAGCCTCTGGCTCTTTTCTGGGTGGAACTGGCATGCAAAGACGTTTTCAATCGAGATGCTGCTTACGAAGTCCACCCCGTAACCGGTCGTGGTAAGGCTGACCGACGGGTCCGCGGGCACCGCCAGGTAGGAGTGCACGAAGTAGAAGAAAGAGCCGTCCGGTACGTCCTTTAAAAGGGGTGAATCTTTCTCCTTCTTTATAGAGTTCCACCCCATGTGCGGGACCTTTAGCTCGTTTTCACCTTCGTTTTCTTTTAAGGGCGACGGAAATCTAATGACGCGCCCTTTTATTATGCCGAGCCCCCTGTGGAGGCCGAACTCGGTGGACTCTTCGAAAAGGAGCTGAAGCCCGAGGCAGATGCCCAGGAAGGGTTTGCCGGACTCGATCGCCCGCATGACCGGCTCGACAAGCCCGTAGCCTTCGAGCCTCCTCATGCATTCGCTGAAGGCGCCCACCCCGGGAAGAACCACGTGGCTCGCCCCTTCTATGGTCTTCGCATCACGCGTTACGCGA
>JAUVFY010000135.1 GCA_030594025.1 Deltaproteobacteria bacterium
GTGCAGGGAGTGCGGTAAAGAGTACCCTAAAAAGGCCCTCCACGTATGCGAGTTCTGTTTCGGCCCGCTCGAGGTGGTCTACGAGTACGATGAGATAAAGAAGGTTCTGACGAGGGAGAAGATCTCCCGGAGGGATCCCAATATGTGGCGTTACAGGGAGCTCCTCCCCCTCGAAGGGGAGCCCACCGTGGGAAGGGAGGTAGGCTTCACGCCCTTCCTAAGGGCAAAGAACTTAGAGAAGGCCCTCGGCGTCAAAGAGCTCTACATTAAGAACGACGCGGTAAACTACCCGAGCCTTTCTTTCAAAGACAGGGTCGTTTCGGTCGCCATCTCGAGGGCAAGGGAAATGGGCTTTGACATCGTTGCCTGCGCATCTACCGGGAACCTCGCGAATTCCGTCGCAGCCAACGCGGCCGCCTGCGGGATGGAGAATTACGTTTTCATACCCTTTGACCTCGAGAAGACCAAGATCCTGGGCACGATTATTTACGGCTCCAACGTCGTGGGGATAAAGGGCACATACGACGAGGTGAACCGGCTCTGCTCGGAGATCGCCGGTAAATACGGCTGGGCCTTCGTTAACATAAACATAAGGCCCTACTATGCCGAGGGTTCAAAGGCCTTTGGTTACGAGATAGCCGAACAGCTCGGATGGAGGCTGCCAGGGCACGTGGTGGTCCCCATGGCCGGAGGCTCACTCATAACGAAGGTCTGGAAGGCCTTCAAGGAGTTTCATAAGCTCGGGCTTGTGGAAGAGCTCAACTCAAAGATCCACGGGGCACAGGCCACCGGATGCGCGCCCATCGTGACGGCCGTGAAGCAGGGGGCTGACCTCATAAAGCCCGTAAGGCCCAACACCATTGCGAAGTCACTTGCCATTGGCAACCCCGCGGACGGCTACTACTCCGCAAAGACGATAAGGGAGAGCGGGGGCTGGGCAGAAGACGTATCCGACGACGAGATAATAGATGCGATGAAACTTCTGGCTGAGACAGAGGGTATATTCACCGAGACGGCCGGGGGAGTTACTCTGGGTGCAACGAAAAAGCTCATCGAGCAGGGAAGGATACCCAGGGGCGAGTCCATCGTCATCTCCGTCACGGGAAACGGCCTCAAGACCCAGGAGGCCCTCTACGGAAAGCTCGAGGAGGCCCCGGTTATAAACGCAAGGCTCCAGGAATTCGACGAATTCCTGAAATCCCGGGGGAAAAAGGTCTATACGGCGTCAGGGGCATAAGCGTTAGGCGTAAATCCGTTACATGCCGTGATTTACAGCCATTTCTGTGTTATTATGTTTAATTACGCCGACCGTGTCTGCTGACACCATGGTCTTATGTTTATGGACATATAAAAACTGTTTGCAATTAAACGGAGAAAAAAAGCCACGATGAGCAGCATAAAGATAGTAAACTCCTTCTACAAGGTCCCAAAGGAGGCAGTCGAGGACATTTCCGGTTACAGGGCGGAAGTGGACCGTTTCTTAAACGGGGAGCTCACGGCCGAGAGGTTCAGGCCCTTCAGGGTCACCCGCGGCATATATTCACAGAGGGGCCAGACGACCTTCATGGTGAGGATAAAGGTCCCCGCAGGGGGGCTCCTGCCCGAGCAGATGGTACGCATCTCGGAGCTCGCCTCCAGATACGCCAACGGCATCCCCCATGTAACGAGCCGCCAGGACGTCCAGCTCCACTGGGTCAAGATAGAGGACACCCCCAAGGCAATGGAGGGGCTCGCCGAGGTGGGCCTCACAACGAAAGGGGGAGGGGGCAACACGGTGAGGAACGTCACCGCCTGTGCGGATTCCGGGGTGTGCTCGAGCGAGGCCTTCGAAGTGGCCCCTTACGCCGTTGCCCTTACGGAATATTTTCTCAGGCACCCGAAGGGAGATACCCTTCCCAGGAAATACAAGATCGCCTTTTCGGGCTGCTCTGACGACTGCGCCCTGGCCACGGTGAACGACGTGGGATTTATAGCGACCAGGGACGGGCAGAATAAGGAAGGGTTCAGGGTGTATGTTGCGGGTGGAATGGGCGCATGGTCAAGGGTGGCAACGCTCCTCGAGGAGTTCGTGCCCGCAAAGGATGCCGCTCGAGTGGCCGATGCCATACTCGAGGTCTTTCACAAACACGGTAACCGTCGTAACAAGCACAAGGCGCGCCTGAGGTTCCTTTTCGAAAAGCTCGGCCCCGAAGAGTTCAAAAGACTCTACAGGGAGGAGTTCGAAAGGCTCAAGAAAGATGTGTCGAAAGACGTCTCCCTGAGGCCAGTTCCTGTCCTGAGGGACGTTCAGTCGTCCGCTGGTGCCGCAGTCAAAAAAGGAGCGGATACCTCTGGGTTCGACGGTTGGTTCGCTTCTAACACGAGGCCCCAGAGGCAAGACGGCTACTATTATGTGAAGATAAAGATACCACTCGGTGACATAACTTCGGATAAATTAAAGGCCCTTGCGGACGTTGTAAAGGATTTCGGGGAAGGCACTATACGGACAACACAGGACCAGAACATTGTAATACGCTGGCTAAGAAGAGAGGAGCTAAGAGCCCTTTACGCCCGGTTAAGACAGATCGGTCTCGACACCGCCCTCGAAGGGGTCGCGGGCGGTGTTGACGACATCGTGAGCTGCCCGGGGGCCGCTACGTGCAACCTCGGGATATGCCTCTCAAAGAACCTTGCTACCGAGCTTTCCCGGGAGCTTAGAGAAAGCGGGCTCTCATTGTGGGATGTAAGAGATGTTGATATAAAGGTAAGCGGGTGCCCCAACTCCTGCGGCCAGCACCCCATCGGTGCGATCGGGTTCTTCGGCGCCGCGAGGAGCAAGGACGGCAGGACCGCCCCCCACTACAGCGTCCTTCTGGGGGGAAGGGTCAGAGAAGGCCAGACCAGGCTCAGTACGGAAGTGGGATTTGTGCCCGCAAGAAGTGTGCCCGGGGTGGTGAAGGAGTTCCTCGGGTGCTATCTCGAAAAGAGCCCCCCTGACGAGAACTTCCATACGTATCTCGGAAAAAGCGGTTTTGAGGATATGAAGAGTATTGTTTCAGCGAACAGCGCCTTGCCCGCATACGAGGAGGAAAGCATATTCTACAGGGATTGGGGCGCAACAGAGGATTTCTCGTTGGCTGGCCTCGGCCCGGGCGAATGCGGTGCAGGGGTATTCGATATGATAGAGACCGACCTAAAGGATGCGCAAAGGCACCTTGAAAGTGCCAGGGAGCTCCTTGAAGGGAAAACAGGCAACCCCTCGAGCGACCTCTTTAAGGCCCTTGCCTTCACCACGAAGGCCCTTTTGATAACCCAGGGCCTGGAGCCCACGAGCGAGCCCGAGGCCATTAAGGAGTTTGAAAAGAACTTCGTCGATAAGGGGTACGTGCCCGAGAAGTTCAGGGGGCTGGAGATGAGGGGGGAGCTTTTCCGCTCGGGCCACCTCAATGAAGAAGGCCTGAGGCAGGGTATTGGTTTGGTGGAAGAGCTCCTTAAAACCGTAAACCGGCTTTACGAGTCCATGGACGATACGATGATGTTTGCCGAAACAGAGGAGAAAAAAGAGGCCCCTGAAGCCGAAGAGACCAAAGAAGAGGGCGAAAAGGAGAAGACCGAAGAAGTGGGCTCGGAAGAGGGTAAAGGAGCCGACGTCGTCATGGACTTGAGGGGGGTCAAGTGCCCCATAAACTACGTTAAGGCCAAGATAAGACTTGAGACCATGCAGAAGGGCCAGACGCTTTTTATGTACCTGGACGAAGGCGAGCCCATAAGGAACGTCCCGTCGAGCCTTAAAAACGACGGCCAGGAAATACTCAAGATGGAAAAAACGGGCGAGTATTACGAGCTTCTCGTAAGGAAGGCCGTTTAGACAAGGCCCCATTTGAGCACGGTGCCTGTTTTACAGTACCGACGTAAATATAAAAAATTTAAAAAGGAGGTACAAACCCCATGGCACTCAAGGTAAGGATACCGACACCTTTAAGGAAGATTACGAACGGCAAGGACGAGGTCACGGCCGAAGGCAAGACCGTAAAAGAGGTAATCGAGGACCTTGAGAAGAACTACCCCGGTCTCAGGGAGCGTATCTGTGAGGAGGACGGCTCCTTGAGGCGTTTCGTGAACGTATACCTCAACGACGAGGACATTAGATTCAAGGACAACGTACAAACTGAGGTAAAGGACACTGACGAGATTTCTATTATCCCCGCCATCGCAGGAGGAAGGCGTTGAAAAAGAAGGTTTACCTCACATATCCAAAGGAGCTGGTAAA
>JAUVFY010000199.1 GCA_030594025.1 Deltaproteobacteria bacterium
AGGCCGTGGACAGCCATAAATCTTCTCTTTTTAAGGGCAAGTTCCTGAAGAGGTATTTGATTAGTCTTGCAAGAGGGGGTAATCTTCCCTGGCAATAGCGTTGATGTATGAAAATACTTTTTCTCGCCAACCGCGTTGAAGGCGCCGGCTCAAGGCATAGATTCCTGCAATATATCCCATATCTCGAAAAAGAGGGGTGGTCGGTGGAGACGAGGACCATTCCCCTGCGTTTCACCGAAAGGATGAGGCTGTTCGCTTCGCTCGGCTCATTCGACGTGGTCTTCCTTCACAGAAAGCTTTTTTCGTTAATCGAGTGGCATGTGTTTAGGAGGGCTGCGGGAAAAGTCGTATTCGACTTCGATGACGCCGTGATGTTCAGGGACTCAAAGAGGGGGAGGCCCGGGTCAGTCTTAAGGCGGCTGAAATTCAAAAGGACCGTAAGGGGCTCCGATAGAGTGGTTGCGGGGAACGCCTACCTCGAGGGCATGACGCTCTCCTATAACAGGAACGTAACCGTAATCCCCACGAGCATTGACATGGACAGGTACGTGCCAAAGGCCGGGGCCGACAACGACGGTGCGGTAACCCTTGGGTGGATAGGGAGCGCCTCCACGGTATTTTACCTGGAACGAATAAGGGGGGTCCTCGATAAAATCTATGTGAGGTATCCTAATACAAGGCTTAAGATAGTGAGTGACAGGTTCTGTGACCTTGACGCCATGCCGGTCGAGAAGAAAAGGTGGAGATATGAAGAGGAGATAGCCGACCTCCACAGCTTTGATATCGGGCTCATGCCGCTGACCGATGACCCCTGGTCAAGGGGCAAGTGCGGTTTCAAGCTCCTTCAGTACATGGCCGTCGGAGTACCCCCGGTATGTTCGCCCGTGGGGGTGAATAGAGAAATCGTAACCCACGGTGTGAACGGTTTTCACGCAACGAGCGAAAGCGAATGGCTCGAAAGCCTCTGCAGCCTCATACGGGAAAGCGGCTTAAGAAGGCGACTCGGCGGGGAGGCACGGAGGACAGTAAAAGAGAGGTATTCCCTCGGGGTAAACTCGGGTAGACTCGCGGCCGTTATAGCAGGCACGGATAAAGTCCAATGACGGAACTATCGATAGTCATCGTAAACTGGAATACAAGGGGGATGCTTTTAAAGTGCCTGGAGTCTGTCTACGAAACGATAAAAGGCAGAAACTTTGATACGTGGGTCGTGGACAACGGAAGCACCGACGGAAGCCCCGGGGCGGTGAGGGAAAGGTTTTCAAGGGTAAGGCTTATCGAGAACAGTGAAAACCTCGGTTTCGCAAGGGCGAATAACCAGGCCCTGGAACTGATTCAGAGTCCTTATGTTGTTCTTTTAAACAGCGACACGGTGCTTACCCCTTCTGCCCTTGAGACCATTATAGACTTTATGGATCGAAAAGAGGATACGGGGATATGCGGCCCCCAGCTTTTAAACGAGGACGGCACCAAACAGAACTCAATCGCCAGCATACCCACTCTGGCAACCGAGCTTTTAAATAAGAGCCTCTTACGTCGGCTATCGCCGGGAAAGTACCCGGGCAAGGAACTTGACATCAAGGAGCCCATGGAAGTGGAATCCATAGTGGGCGCCTGCATGGTTGTGAGGAAAAAGGCGATAGAAAGCGTGGGCCTTCTGGACGAGGACTTCTTTTTCTTCCTCGAGGAGACGGACTGGTGTAAGAGGATGAGGGACAAAGGATGGAAGATCCTCCACCATCCGGGCTCCCGCGTATATCACGTTCAGGGCGGAAGCGCACGGCTTACCAATGTTAGGGCCAGGGTCGAGTACTGGCGCTCCCGTTACACTTTTTTCAGAAAGCACGGGGGCCTTGCGGCACGGGTTTTACTTGCGGCCGGGCTTTCCGTAAGACTTCTGGCGAACTTTATAGCCGCGCTCCTTCAAAGCGCGGCAACCCTTTTTACTTCCGCAAGGGCCCTTGAGAGGTTGAGGCTTTATTCGACCCTCATGGCCTGGCACCTCTCGGGACGCCCGGCGTCATGGGGACTTAGGGACTGAGGGGGGACTCAAAAAACAAGGGATGGTATGAGTAACTCCTTGATTCCAGAGATGGCAAGACAAGGGGTGCACGAAAAGGTCCTGTCCTACATGGAAGGCAAAGCACCAGCAAGGGTACTCGATTGCCCGGCCGGGCCTGGTGCGCTCGCGGGGAAATTGAAGGTCATGGGTTTTGAGGTCTCCTGTTGTGACCTGGAGCCGGAAAACTTCCGCATGGAAGGGTTGAAGTGCAATTACGGTAACCTGAACGGAAAGCTTCCGTATAAAGACGGGGAGTTTGACTTCGTCTTATGTGTCGAGGGGATCGAACATACAGAAAACCCTTACAATGCGATAGGGGAGTTTGCAAGGGTGCTTAAGCCGGACGGGGTTCTTGTACTTACGACCCCGAATTACCTCAACATCGAGCGGAGGCTCAAGTTCCTCATAACCGGGAGTTTCACAAAACCCGTTTCCCTGGAGTTCTTCAGGGAAAACCTTGGAGAAGATGCCTCGGGGCTGCACCTTTCCACGTTGGGCTACACGGAAATCAAATTTGTACTCGAAAGGGTGGGTTTTGAAATAAAAGAGCTCACCTTTGACAGGGAAAAGCCGAAGCAAAAGGTTCTTAAACCCCTGGTGTTGCTCATACGTCTGTATACACGGCTCTGGTCC
>JAUVFY010000258.1 GCA_030594025.1 Deltaproteobacteria bacterium
AAAGTGCTCCATGTAGAAGGGGAGCCACCTCGTTGACTTAACCTCGGGCGGGTAAAATACATCCCGCCAGTGCTTGTAGCTCCATCCCGAGGTACCTATGAAAAATTTCCCTTTCACCCGCGACTCCCGCTTAAAGGTAATAGGTCTATAAAGAAATGTAGGGTCTTTTAAGGCAAAAGCGCTACCTTACGAAAGAAGCGCAGCATCAAGAATGAGGCGCAGCCTCTTCGCGCTTTATTTTTTTTGTTAAGAGGTCCGCGCACCTCAACGGTTCCGGAACCCTGTAGCGGCCGAGACATCCCTTTACTATCCTCAAAGCGCCCTCAAGGTCTATCCGGTGTCCCGGGGAGACAAAAAGGGGTCTTACTTTATCCCTGGACCTCAAGACCGCCCCCACGGTCCTGCCTTCGAAGACCAGAAGGGAGCTCTCGCCCTTTTTCGGCCCCGGCCCGGTGTATTCCCCAACGAGCCTCGATTTTGCGCACCCTACAGTCGGTATGCCGAGTGTTACCCCTATGTGCGAGGCAATGCCCAGACCCCTCGGGTGCGCTATACCCTGGCCGTCAAAAAGGCATATATCGGGCCTTTTCTTTAATCCTTTAAGGGCTTCGGTGATAACAGGACCCTCCCTGAAGGACAGATAGCCGGGTATGTAAGGGAATGTAGTCTTTTTGATTCTATACGAGGTATCGATGAGGGTCAATTCCGGGTACCTGAAAAGACACGCGGCCCCGATGATCCTCTCCCCCTTATCCCCGAAGAAGGCCGCATCAACGCCGGCAACACAGGTAATTACCTTTTTTAAGGGGACGATGCGTACCTTTTTCTTGAGCTCCTCCTGGAACTTTTTGGCCCTCTTTGTATCCACAGGCTATGATTTATCACGGGAAAAAATAAAAAACAAGGCGGGCTTACGCAAAAAATATGTAGAAAAGCGAGGCCACCATGTATATGGCCACGCCTGAGGAAGAAGGGGGGGAGAAGGTTTTACTTAAGCTTAAGCCCTCGAAAGATCCCATTGTTTATAAACTCAAGCAAGCGAAATATTTTAATTTTTTTCCCCTCGAAAAGTTCTCTTTATCCTTATCTAAAAGTAGCTCAGCCACTCACGGTAGTCGTCGTTCCTGCCCTTCACGATATCGAAGAAGGTCTCCTGGATCTTCGTGGTAACAGGGCCCGGTTTGCCCGTTCCTATGGCCCTGTCGTCGAGTTCGCGAACCGGGGTAATCTCCGCTGCCGTGCCCGTGAAGAAGGCCTCGTCGGCCATGTAGAGCTCGTCCCTTGTAAACCTCTCCTCAAGAACATCTATGTCCATGTCCATTGCAAGCTCTATTACCGAATCCCTCGTTATCCCGTTCAAAACAGAGGTCAGGGGGGTCGTCTTCAAAACCCCGTCCTTCGCGATAAAAATATTTTCACCGCTGCCTTCGGAGACATAGCCCTCTGTGTCGAGCATGAGGGCCTCGTCATAGCCCGCCTTTACGACCTCTCTTTTGGCCATTATGGAATTCACGTAGTTGCCCACAACCTTGGCCTTTGTCATGCTCACGTTTACGTGGAGCCTGGTAAAAGACGAGGTCTTTACCCTTATGCCTTTCTTTATCCCCTCTTCTCCAAGGTAAGCGCCCCAGGGCCATACGGCTATTGCCACCCTTGGGGGGTTCTCTTTGGGATAAAGCCCCATTGTACCGGCACCGAGGTATACTATGGGCCTTATGTAACCCTCCTTCAAGTCGTTGGCTTTGAGGGTGGAGAATATGGCTTCGTTTATCTCTTGTCTTGTATAGGGTATCTCTATCTGTA
>JAUVFY010000127.1 GCA_030594025.1 Deltaproteobacteria bacterium
AAGGTTGCCGAGAGGAAAATTAGTGGCCTCCTGAAAGCCGGGGCAAAAGTAACGGTTATAAGCCCGACGCTCACAAAGGAATTAAAAGAACTCGCAAGAAAGAAAAAAATCCGCCACGTCCCGAAAAGGTACAGCCCTGGAAGCCTTGCTGGCGCCTTCCTCGTAATAAGCGCAACGGACTCAAACGAAACCAACAGAAAAATCCACGCCGAGGCCGAAAAGGCAGGAAGACTCGTAAACGTAGTGGACGCCCCCGCTCTATGTAACTTCATAACCCCCTCGGTCGTTGAGAGGGGGGCCCTGAAGATAGCGATCTCAACGTCCGGCAGGTTTCCCCTCCTCGCAAAGACCCTGAGGGGGAACCTCGAATGGTCCATCCCCGAGGAGTACGCCACACTGGTCGAGCTACTCGGGGCCGTGAGGGATAAGCTGTTGAAAGAGGGCGTAAAACACGATAAAATGATAGAGATTTATGAAACGCTCATGGACTCGCCCATGCTCACCTGGATAAAGGCGGGCTCGAGTAGAAGGATAAACGCCCTATTGAAGGAAGTCCTCGGCGCGGATTTAACACTCGCGAGGCTCGGTGTGAGGCTAAAGCGAAAAAAAGCCACGTAAGAAAAGGACCGGAAAAGGCCAAAAAGACTTGGAATCCATAAGCTACATACTCTTCTACATGACGGCGGGTGGTTACCTGGCCGCAACGCTTGTATTCATCGCATACCTCGTGACCCACCGCGACGCGTTTGTAACGGTCGCAAGGAATATACTCTTTGCCGGGTTCGCGGCCCACACGCTGACGATAATCATCCGCTGGGTGGAGGCCGGGGGCATCCCTGCAACCACATTCCACGACTCCCTGATGCTCTTCGCGTGGCTCACGGCGGCCGTCTACGTGGTCGTCTACCTTAAATACAAGCTCTCGGTTCTCGGAGCTTTCGTAAGCCCCTTTGCGCTTTTCCTCGTAATAGCCGCGTCCCTTTTTTCGAGGGAGATAGCGCCGCTTACGCCCATTCTTAGGAGCTGGTGGTTCCCGGTGCACGTAATGCTGGCCATCATGGGGAACGCCTTTTTCGCCCTGGCCTTCCTCACGGGGATAATGTACCTCATACAGGAGCATTACCTCAAAAGCCGCAAGGTCGGAGGGCTTTACTTCCTCCTGCCTTCGCTCGAGGTCCTGGACGAGTTGAACTACAGGTGCCTCACCTACGGGTTCCCGCTCCTTACGCTGGGGATAATAACCGGGGCTTTGTGGTCCGAGGCGGCCATTGGCACATACTGGCTTTGGGAGCCACGGCAGATATGGTCTCTTATAACGTGGTTCCTCTATGCCGCGCTCCTACATGGAAGGCTCACATCGGGCTGGAGGGGCAGGAGGGCGGCGCTATTTTCAGCAGGGGCCTTCGGGGTCTTGATAGGGTCGTTTTTAATTTTGAACCTGACCCTCGGCGGGGGGCACGGATTGGTAGAATAGCTGCACTGAGCAAAAACCATGAACCTTATAATAGTAGGACTCAATCATAAGACAGCGCCCATAGAGGTAAGGGAGAAGCTCTATTTCCCACCGGAGAGGATAGGCCCGGCGCTTAAGAAGCTCCTTACCGGCTACGACGTGAACGAAGGGGTGATAATTTCGACCTGCAACAGGGTCGAGGCCGTGGGCGTGGCCGACGAGATAGAAAAGGGCACGTGGGAGATAAAGCGTTTCTTCTCAGAATACCACGGAATACCGCTCGAGGGGCTCGACGAGTACCTTTACGTCCACTCGGGCGAGGACGCCGTAAGGCACGCCTTCCGGGTGGCATCGAGCCTTGACTCCATGGTCATGGGCGAGCCCCAGATACTGGGCCAGGTAAAGGACGCTTACAGCCGGGCCGTGCACAACGACACGGCCGGCGTGGTGATGAACAAGCTCTTCCACAAGACGTTTTCCGTTGCGAAGAGGATAAGGACCGAAACAAAGATAGGGGCCGCGGCCGTTTCCATAAGCTTTGCCGCGGTGGAGCTCGCAAAGAAGATATTCGGGGACCTCACGGGCAAGTCCTCGATGCTCATAGGCGCCGGCGAGATGGCCGAGCTTGCGGCAAGGCATCTTCTTTCCAGCGGGGTGCGCGAGATAATCCTAACCAACAGGACCTACGAGAAGGCCGTGGACATGGCCAGAGAGTTCAACGGCACGGCCATAATGTTCCGGGAGTTCCCCCATTTCCTTAAGAACGTGGACATCGTGATTGCGTCAACGGCCTCGCCCAAGTTCATCATAAGGCCCGACGAAGTACACGACGTTATGAAGGAGAGGAAGCAGAGGCCCATGTTCTTCATAGACATCTCCGTGCCCAGGAACATAGACCCCCTGGTGAACAATATCTCAAACGCCTATGTCTATGACGTGGACGACCTCCAGGGCGTTATTGCGGCCAACCTGAAGGAGAGGACAAAAGAGGCCCAAAGGGCCGAGGCGATAATCGAAGAAGAGATAGAGACTTTCTACCGCTGGATAAGGTCCCTGGACGTGGTGCCCACAATAATCGCCTTAAGGAACAGCCTGGAAGAGATAAGGAAATCGGAGCTCGAAAAGGCCGCCACCCAGCTCGAAGGCCTCTCGGACAGAGACAAAAAAACCCTCGATGCCATGACCAGGGCCATCATAAATAAGATAATCCACAACCCCATAACGCACCTCAAAAAAGAGTCTGACAAGATAGAGGGCGACCTTTTCCTCGACGCCGTAAGGAGGCTCTTTGACCTGCCTGCGGTTGAGAAGGAGGAGCTCAAAAAGGCCCGGGGCGGCGGCAGCGAGGAGTAGGAACTTTTTAAGGAAATTTTTTAATTTGGATAGAACACTCAAAATCGGCACCCGCGGAAGCAAGCTCGCGCTATGGCAGGCAGAATGGGTTAAAAAAGAATTGGAAAGAACCCACCCCGGGCTCACGGTCGAGCTCGAAAAGATAAAGACCACGGGAGATAAGATAACCGACGTGCCCCTGGCCCAGGTAGGCGGTAAGGGGCTCTTTGTAAAAGAGATAGAGGAGGCGCTCTTAACCGAGAGGATAGACCTCGCAGTGCACTCGATGAAGGACGTGCCCACGGAGCTCCCCTCCAGGCTCGGCCTTGTGGCCATAACCGAGAGGGAGGACCCGAGGGATGCGTTCATATCACGCGGGGGAACGAAGCTCCTCGAGCTCCCCCGGGGCGCAAAGGTGGGCACCTCGAGCCTCAGGCGCCAGGCCCAGCTCCTTAACCTGAGGCCAGACTTCGAGATGCTTAATCTAAGGGGCAACCTCGATACCCGCATAAGGAAGCTCGAAGAGGGTCAATACGACTGCATAATACTCGCCGTGGCCGGCGTAAAGAGGCTCGGGTGGACAGAGAAGATAACCGAGGTAATCCCGCCCGAGCTCATGCTTCCTGCAATAGGACAGGGCTCCCTGGGCATCGAGACCAGGGTAGACGACGACGAGACGAACACCTTCGTTAGTTTCTTCGACCACACGGAAACGTCCGTGTCGGTAAGGGCCGAGAGGGCTTTTCTAAAGAGGCTCGAAGGCGGCTGCCAGGTCCCCATCGCCGCCTACGGGACCGTGGACAAGGAGGCCCTTACACTTACGGGACTGGTGGCCACAACGGACGGGAAGACCGTTATAAAGGACTCAATCGAGGGCCGCTCCGACAGGGCCGAAGAGCTTGGAACAGTGCTCGCCGAAAGGCTTCTCAAAATGGGGGCTAGAAAGATACTCGAAGAGCTTTACAAGGTCGAGACACTCGAAGAGAGGAAGAACGCCCCCGAGGTCTGAAAGTCCGGCCGACAATAAACAACACTTTCCGTTCGAAACACGAGGAGATAGGATGGTGGTAATAAGGGGGAAGGACGTCTATAAAGTGATTAAAAAAGCGGACTTTCAGCAATAAAGGTGAACGGTGAGAAGATTAACGAGCACGTCTTAAAAGACGGCGACGTCTTGGAGGTGGGTAGGCGCAGGTTTAAGTTCAGGGCTGTAGAAAACCCTTGAATCCCCTGCCCCGACGCGCCTGCCTAAGCTTAAGATGTTTAAACATTAAAAGGCCCGGGAAGAATTAAAATTCGCTGCCCGGGCTTTCCTCTGCGGCCGTTTCCACCGCAGTTAACGGTCATCTCAGGCCCTTATCTTTCAATATCTTTTTAAGACAGTTTACGGCCCTGCAATGATGTGCCTTTACAGTGCCCTCCTTACAGTTAAGAAACCCGGCTATCTCCGAGACATTCATCCCAGCTATATGCCTCATAACGAATACATCCCTCTGCCTCGGCGTAAGGTCAAACTGCGCACTCCATAAAGCCTGTATATCTTCTTTATCCATCATTCTGCCTTCGATATCATCTTCCGCCTTGACTATGTGCTCTCGCTCCTCTTCGCTCTGTTCAAATGACAGGAAACTG
>JAUVFY010000108.1 GCA_030594025.1 Deltaproteobacteria bacterium
CACCGGTGCCGTTGCCGCCGGACTGATTTATGTCAACGCCTGTCAGGACCTCCCTGTGGTCGTCCTTGGTGCAACTTCCAGGCGCACCGGGACACTTCTCGTCCCTGTCAAGCATGCCCGGCTTGACCGGTCCAACGATGGTCGAGTGGAGGTAGTTGCTTATCATGTCTGTCCTGATTGTAGCTGCATCGGGGTTGAGCCTCTCGTATGGACAATCCACTGTTACGATCCTGTAGTAATAGGTTGCGCCGTCGGATATGGTAGTATCCGTAAACTGCGAGCCCCATGCCGGTGCGGCAGGATTCAGAAGCAGGGCCCCGCTCCAGTCGACCGTACTTGTGCTCCTGAATATCCTGTAGCCCGCAAGGTCATACGGGTTGGTAGGCGATGAGGGGAAGCTCGTGTTGCTTGACACCCCGGTCCACGATACCACAACGCCAGGCGGCTCCGCCCCGCAGCAGGTCACTATCTCGTCACAGCAAGCTGCACTCGCCCCTGTTACCGCAGGGGGTTTGGGGTGATTGAAGCTATTTGTCGGAAAATCCGCCACCACCGGATCCTCGCCGCAGAGGTTCGTTGTATCCTGGGCATCGGTCACGGCGGAACCGTTCTCGCACAGGTCGAAGGCCACGGCCCTGTATGAATAGGTGCCGCTCTCAAAAAGATTCGGCTCCACCCCATCGGGAAGCACGGTGTTCCAGTCATTGTGCCAGAAGGAGGTCGTCTGAGCCTGGGGGAGTTCCAAAGTTGTAAATATACCGTCTGAATTCGGTATGAGCTTTGCTCCGGGCGTTGTGGGGCCTATCTGGTAACAGCCGTTATCAAGCGGAGATGTAGCGGTATCCGTAAGGAGCTCCGGATAGACAATGCCCAGGTTTACATAGACACAGGTCTGGTCAAGGTCCGCATCAGGCGGCTGGGTAAGGGATACGGCAACCCTCTTCCAGCCAGCCCTTACCCCTATGAGCGGTGCGTCCGGTGAATCCATGTCAGGCGGGGTCGTATCGGAGCCCGCGGGAGAGTCCGACTCAGGACCGGTCCCGTCGCCGCTCGTTTCGGAGTAGTCGGCCGCGACATACTTAGAGTCGTTTCCGTACTCCACCGGGTCGGTGTCGGGCACAAGCGTTGTATCGCAATTTACCGGGGCTATGGCATAATAGTAGACCTTACACCCAAGAAGATCGGGGGTCGTGTCGAGATAGCCCGTTTCGGTGGGGTTCACTTCTGAGACAAATTTAGAAACGTCGATGGGATAGGTAAAATCTGTATCGCTCCTGTAAATCCTCAGCTTCTCTACCCCCTGGTTGGCATCGAGATCGTATAGAGGCCAGCTCAGCTGTACCTGGTCGTTTGCCGGGCCGTCGGCACCCATGATGGACCCGACCGGGCCTGATTTCACCGGATTTACGGTGCTGTCGTTGGCGCCGGAGGCGAACGAGGTATTGCTGCCGTCGAGGGTCTCTGTGCCGCTTGCGCCGCTTACCTCAACTGAAAAAGCGCTGGGGTTCATGTTCTTGTCATATGCCTTTAGAGCAAAATAATATGTGGTAACGCTCGTTCCGTCGGACGGCGTATGCACAATGGGCACGCTCGTAGGGTAGATGGTACACGTTATCGAAGAGCCGCTCCTGGAACACTCGTACGTCGAGCCGGTAAGAACCGCAAGTGGTACGTTTATCATGCCGGGATAACTCCCGGTGGAGGTGCCGTAATAGATCCTGTATCCGTCCACGTCCCCCTGGGGGCTCTCGGTCCACTTGACCTTAAGCCTCCCGCATATCTCCGTGTCCCTTACCTCCACACTCGTCGGCGCCGAAGGAGGGGTCTCGTCTGCGGCCGTAAGGCCAATGCCCAGGTTCCTGAGCCTCAGGTTGGTCCTCAAGGTAAAGGTCTCCGGGGAGGCCTCTCCCGGTATGTTTTCCTTTGTCCTCGTTGTCAGCTCAATAGTTGCGAACCTTACGTCTTTACGGTCGTCGGTTGAAGTGATGGGTGTGGCGATGGTATTACCGTCTATGTCGTAATAGGTCATGTTGAAACTCGAAACGTAATCGATTATCTTTCTGGTACTGCCCGTGATACCGTCGGTGATGTTTACCTCTTTTCTTGTCAGATAGATAACGCCGCCTTCTGTAAGGGTTGCGTACCTTACCCTAAGCCTCTTGCCGGCCGTGGTGGACACGATGGAGGACGACGGGTCGGTATAGACGAACTCGATAGACGTTGCGGTGGCCTAGCTCAGGGCTTCTTCCGAGCCGACGAAGTAGCCGGCGTTCAAAAGTTCCCTCTCCATGATGTTCAACGCGGCCCTTGCGTTTTGCTGGGCCTCGAGTACCATGTCCTGGATAGTGCTATGCCTGAAAAACATGTTGTACACGCCGTAAAGCGCAATGCCGACGATACCGGAGATAGCCAGGGCGATAAGGACCTCCACCAGGGTAAAACCGCCGTGGCTTAACCCATGAACCGCTTTTTTTCTTTTATCTATGGCTTTCATTGTTAACGCCTTTAAGCCAAACTCACTCGCCTTCATCAGCCCTTACTCCGGAAGGTAGTCACGGTGGTGCTCTTCTGTGTCTGCCAGAGGGCGTCGGTCCAGGTTACCGTCACATCGATCCTCTTCAGTTTGTCCGCCGTCGGGTTCGCCGTGCCGTTGTTGTCAAGGTCTATATAGATTACCGTATAGCTCCAGACGTAAGGCTTGTCGCCAATGGTGATTGTGCTTGTCGTGGGCGTGCAGGTATAGACGGGCCTGCTCGCAGGCCCTGTCGGACCGCTACAGTCCCTCCTCAGGTCGGCACGGCCCGTGGTGTCGTCCAGTTCGAGGTTCTCGTAGTCCACGCTCTGGAGGGATTCTATCCTGTCCTGGGCCAGATTTACCGACCTGGTTATGGACTGGCTGTGGAAGGAACTCCTTATCGCTGTGCCAGCCAGGCCAGCGGCCCCCAGCACCCCTATGGCTATTATGGTCACCGCCAGGAGCACTTCCAGAAGGGTATAGCCGCCCGAGTGCTTTAAAAGGGATATCTCGTTTTGTTTATTTCTCATCTCTCTATCAGGCCTCATGTAGGAAAAAACATCCCTAACAGCCCGTCTGAATCGAAACCCTGCCTGTAAAACTGCTAACATTTATCTTCATTCTGTCAGTTGAGTTCTTTTTGTTCTGCACACAAATATCTACAGCCGTTCCGGTCCCATTCGGTTTGAACTCGGTCTGAAAATTTGAACCCGGTGAAGTTATGTCCACCGTGTCGGGAAGACCCCTCGGGGCCCTGGTCGCGTCGCTCTGCCACGAGCCGCCTGAAAATAGCTGCAGCCTGTAAGTGTCGGACGTTGGATAGGAGTTCAGCGTAAAAGAGACCCTGTATGGGATATTCTGCGCAATCGCCTTTAGCCTTGCCGCCTGGAGCTCTACCGATATATCCCTCGTCGCCCGGGTCAACCTCAGGTGCGAAAGCTGGCGAAGTATGGCCGGTGAGCCTATGGCCAGCATCCCGGCTATCAGAGCAATTGTTATCAGAAGCTCAGCCAAAGTGAAACCCCGCTGTTTATTCTTTTTTTTCTTTAATATCTCCATCACCGACTGTTTTAAAATGCAACGGCCGTGCCGAAAGGCTAAAACACTGATTTATTTACACTTTTGATATTGCACCCCATACAAAACTATGAAATTTTTTCACAGTTCGTATTCTTTTATCTTGTACAGGAGCGCTCTGTGGCTTATCTCAAGGAGTTTTGCGGCCTTGGTCCTATTGCCCTTGGTCCTCTCCAGGGCCTTTCTTATCAGCTCCCTTTCAAGGGCCACTTCGGCCTTCTTGATGGAAAGTGTTTCGGTGATTTCAGGTGGGAGGGGTCCGCCGACCCCTTTCATGGAAATGGGGAGAACATCGGGCCCTATCTCGGGGTCCTCTTCCAGAATCAATGTCCTTTCTATGACGTTTTCGAGTTCACGGACGTTGCCCGGCCAGGGGTATGCAAGAAGTACATCAATGGCTTCCTTACTCAATTTCTTCGGGAGTTTGCCGAACTTTTTCGAATACTTTTCAACAAAATGTTCGGCAAGACCCGGTATCTCAACGGTCCTCTGCCTTAAAGGGGGCACCTTTATGGGGATTACGTTGAGCCTGTAGAAAAGGTCTTCTCTGAAGTTTTCCTTCTTTATCTCTTCGGTGAGGTCCCTTACGGTGGCTGCAATCACCATCACGTCCACCTTCTTCGACTTGGTATCGCCCACCCTCCTTACCTCGCCTTCCTGCAGCACCCTTAACAGTTTCACCTGGAGCTCTTTCGGGAGTTCGCCCACCTCGTCGAGGAATATAGTGCCTCCGTCGGCCTCGTGGAAGAGCCCGTCCTTGGTCCTTACCGCATCCGTGAAGGCCCCCCTTACGTGTCCGAAGAGCTCGCTTTCAAGCAGGTTTCCAGGTATGGCGCCGCAGTTTACCTCGACAAAGGGGCCGTTTTTTCTCTTTCCACTGAAGTGTATGGCCCTTGCGACAAGCTCCTTTCCGGTGCCGGTCTCTCCGGTCACTAAAACCGTGGTCGCGTAGTCCGAGACCTTCTTTGCAAGGTCCAGTATATCGAGCATCTTCTGGTCTTTGGCAAAAATGTTTTCAAAGTCGTACTCCTTTATGCTCTCGCCCTTGAGCCTGATGTTCTCTTTTTTGAGCTTCTCCCTCTCCTCGGCCTTTTTTATTGTGAGTATCATCTCGTCAGCTTTGAAGGGCTTGGATATGTAGTCGTATGCCCCGAGCTTCATGCACTCTACGGCCTTGTCTACCGTGCCGTATGCGCTCATCATGATAATTGTGGAGGCGTAGCCCTTCTTGTAGAAGGCCTCAAGAAAACCAAGCCCGTCGAGCCCCGGCATCCTTATGTCGGAAAGGATGAAATCGAAAACCTCGGCCTCAAGGACCTTAAGCGCCGAGGTCGCATCGGGGCATGCGGTGACCTCATAACCCTCCTTTTTAAGCATTACGGAGAGCATGTGGCGCATGGACTCTTCGTCGTCAATTACCAGTATCCTCATCTTTAGCCACCGGAAATAATACCTTGAAGGTGCTACCCTTGCCGGGCTCGGATTCAACCTCCATCATCCCCCCGTAGTTCTTAACAATACCCTGGGAGAGGACCAGCCCCAGCCCGGTACCCTTGCCCTCGACCTTTGTCGTGTAAAAAGGCTCGAATATCTTCGGCATTTCCTCCTTCGTTATCCCGCACCCCGTGTCATGGAAACTGACCGAAACGAATCGCTTCATCCGCCGTTCCTTAACTGAAGCGGTGAAGTCCGGGTCGCCCTTTCGCCTTCCA
>JAUVFY010000052.1 GCA_030594025.1 Deltaproteobacteria bacterium
GAGGACCGTCCCATAAATGAAAACTTCTTTATCTCTGCCTCGGACTTCCTCATGTATACGGGGCTCACCTCTCGGGGGTCCATCGATTTTCCTTCGCCCCTCAGGGAAAGCTCCGCTATGTTCGAGGCCCTTACGTGCCAGAGGCCCTCCGGTGCTATCTCCGCACCCTTAAGATTCTTTCTTATCATTTCAGCGTAAACCCTCAACCCGTCTCCGAGAAATACAGTTAAATCTCCCCGTTTCTCAATCGTTAAGACCCTCCTTACGAGCTCCCCGGGCTTTAACGCGCAGTCGTCCATAACGGGCTCCATCGTCTCTCCCAGGGTCCTGTAAAGGGCCGTGTATACCTCCCCTTTCCTCGCATCTAAAAGCGGACAGACCGTGAGAGCGGAATAACCGAGGTTCATCGAGAGGGCCTTGAGCGTGGAAACGCCCGCAACCGGTATATCCATAGCCCAGGCGAGCCCCTTTACCACACTCACCCCGATCCTGAGACCCGTAAAAGAGCCCGGTCCCAGCCCCAGTGCCAGAAGGTCCAGCTCCCCGGGCGACCATCCAACGTCTTCGAGAAGGCCCTTTACACTCTTCAAAAGCCACTCGGAATGTCTTCCCACATCTCCTACCGTCAGCTCGGCTACGAGACGTCTCCCGTCCGGACCACCCTCCGAGAGGGCGATGCTCCCTGATCGGGAACAGGTATCAAGCGCAAGGACCTTCATGAGCCTACCTCAAGCCCACCCGAGTACCCGCATTATATCGTTCCAGGTAACGAGCAGCATCAGGGCTATGAGCATGGCCACGCCTATCTGCTGGGCCACCGTGATAATCCTCTCGTTAACGGGCCTGCCCCTAACAAATTCTATCGCGAAGAACATGAGGTGCCCTCCGTCGAGCACCGGTATGGGGAAGAGGTTTATTATTCCCAGTTGAAGGCTTAAAAACGCCATGAGGCTCAAAAACACCACGAGCCCGCTCTGGGCGGCCTGTCCCGCGACCTGTGCTATCATTACGGGCCCTCCCAGGGCCTTTATCGAGTACTGTCCGACGATGAGCCCCTTTACGACCTTGAAAAGAAGAACACTCACCGAGGCGGCCCTATTGAAACCGTTCTTTACGGCCTCGAAAAACCCGTACCTCTTTAACGTCATCTCCTGCTTGTAAAGGATACCTATAAGGTAGTGCTCGTCGGTCTCGTCGAACCTGGGCTTGATATTGAAGTGGTATAAGATCTCCCCCCTTTCAACGAGGAAATCCATTTCCTCGGGGCTGTCCTTTATGGCATCGCGAAGGGCCGCCCAGTGGTCTATCTCCCGGCCGTCTATGGCCATGACCCTGTCACCGGCCTTAAGCCCTGCCTCCTCGGCCGGCGCTCCCTCCGAGACCTCGCCGACAATGGCCGACATGGGTGCGTAGAGGCCCAGGGGTTCATCCGTATCGATAACGGTCGCATCGAAGCTCTCCGTGCCGCGTCTTAACTTAAAGACCATATCCCTTTCCGGCTCCAGTGCCACGGTTATGACGAGGTCTTCCCATTTACCTACCGGTCTGCCGTTTACCGATACGATCATATCGCCCTTTTCAATCCCCGCCCTGTGTGCAGGACCGTCGGGAGTTACGTAACCCACGACCGGGGGTTTGTCAAGGTGTGCCGGTACGTATATTCCGACCATGAATATGAGCGGGAAGAGCACGAGCGCGAGGACGATGTTCATGAAAGAGCCGGCAGCCACTATGGCCACCCTCCTGGAGATGGGCTTGTGGGAAAAGGATTTTAATTTGTCCTCTTCCGGGAGCTCCTCGTCGGCCGACTCGCCCACCATCTTTACGTACCCGCCGAAGGGCAGAAGCGAGATTCGGTACTCGGTCTCTCTCCTGGTGAACCAGAATATCCTGGGACCGAAACCGAGGGAGAACTTCTCCACCCCCACGCCGCAAAGCTTGGCGACAACGAAGTGTCCCAGCTCGTGTATGAATATGAGTACTCCCAGAACGACTATCAATGCAAGTATGCTTATTATCATTTCCCTATACCTTCGTCTCCGCGTATCTTTTCACAACCCCTTCGGCCGTCTCCCGCGCCCAGCGGTCCGCTTCGAGTATGTCCTCGACCGCCGGGGCGTCTTTCCTTGTATGCACGGAAAGGACCTCTTCTAATGTCCGGTATATGCCGGTAAAGGGTATCCTCCCGTCAAGAAAACTCTTGACCGAAACCTCGTCCGCTGCGTTCAGGACCGCCGGATAAGTCCCGCCCTCTTCAAGCGCCCTGTAGGCGAGCTTTAGCGTGGGGAACCTCTCCGGTTCCGGCTCCATGAAATCGAGCCTCTGGCCGGCAAGAGAAAAACTCCTGGCCCCCGAGTCCACCCTCTCAGGGTATGCGAGCGCATAGGAGATGGGCCCTTTCATGTCCGATGAGCCCATCTGGGCGAGTATCGAACCGTCTATATACTCCACCATGGAGTGGACGATACTCTGCGGATGTATATAGACCGTGATTTTAGCAGGGTCCACGTCAAAGAGCCATCTGGCCTCTATGACCTCGAAGCCCTTGTTCATGAGTGTCGCCGAATCGACGGTTATCCTTCTGCCCATCCGCCAGTTCGGGTGCCTGAGGGCCTGCTCGGGAGTTACCCGCTCGAGTTCGGCGACGGGCAGGTTGAGGAAAGGCCCGCCCGAGGCGGTAAGTATTATCCTCTTTATATCTTCTCTCCTGTGTCCCTCGAGGGCCTGGAAAACAGCGCTGTGCTCGCTGTCCACGGGAAGAAGCCTTACGCCCCTTTTTCTCACCTCTTCCATCACGAGCGGGCCTGCGGCAACGAGTGTTTCCTTGTTTGCAAGGGCCACGTCTTTTCCCGCCCTTATGGCCGCCAGCGTGGGGAGAAGTCCCGCGGCCCCAACTATCGCCGAGACCGTGATGTCCGCCTCCTCGTGGGTAGCGGCCCTTTCGAGCCCCTCGGGCCCGCTCCCTACCTCCACGGTCGGGCCCAGGGCCCTTTTGAGCTCTACCGCGGCGGTAGCGCTCATAACGCTTACAAACCGGGCCCCGAACTCTTCGGCCTGAGTTTTTAAGCGCTCGACGTTGGTCCCTGCCGCAAGGGCTACGACCCTGAACCTCTCATGGTTCCGCCTTATGACCTCGAGGGTGCTCGTGCCTATGGAGCCTGTGGAGCCGAGCACTGAAATTGTTTTCGTTCTGCCCATTAAAATAAAACCTTCCTCACCGTCATGTAAGGTAGTAGTACGCCCCGGGTATTGCAAAAAGGATGCTGTCGATCCTGTCCAACATGCCGCCGTGGCCCGGGATGATATGGCCCGAATCCTTTACACCGGCGCCCCTTTTCATAACAGACTCTACAAGGTCCCCCACAACTCCCAGGGCCCCCAGAAAGAGAGAAAAATAGATTATCTCCAGATTCCCGGCCCCGAGCGAAAGGTAGCCGTTAAGCAGAATACCCGCTATAACGCCTCCCGCGAGCCCCCCTATGACCCCTTCGACGGTCTTGTTGGGGCTTATGGAGGGGCAGAGCTTGTGTCTGCCGATGATGCTTCCCACTGAGAATGCGAATATGTCCGTTGTCCATATGACTACAAGAACAAACAGTATCCACCACCGGCCCCCCTCGATCTCCCTTAAAGCTATCACATGGGATAGCGGCACCGTTATGTACACTATCCCGACCAGCCTTGCCCCGGCCCAGCTAACGGCGCCCGGGAATTCCCTCTCGTAAAAGAACCGGTTTCCGAAAAAGAGAAGCACTGCGGCCACAAGATACGCCAGGACCGGGCCCTGCCCGCCCAGGTAGAAGACCGGAACCACAAGCACGCCCGTTATAACCCCCAGAAACCTCGCCCCCCGCCCCCTCTCTTTGAGTATAGTATTATTGTACTCCCAGAGTGCAAGAAGGGAAACTAAAAATATTACGCAAGTTAGCCAGAGTGTGGAGGTGTAGAGGACGATTAATACGACTATGGGGATTAGAAAAATCGCGGCCAGAACCCGTTTCAGAATCTACCTCCCTTGGATATGAACCCACCTCCTCCAAGGCGGGCAAAACAGGATAACATTTTTAGCGCAAAAGAGTGCCTGCCGGCTCAAAAACATTTTATCTTACCCCTCGACCCTCTACGCCCTGGAAGCCACCCGGTCTCATCCGACCACACCCAGGACCTGCTCCCTCGTAAGGCCGAACCGGCGTTCCCTGCTCTGGAAGTCCCGGATGGCCTTGGTGAGAAGCTCCTTCGTGAAATCGGGCCACAGGACGTCCGTTACGTATATCTCTGTATAAGCGAGCTGCCAGAGAAGAAAGTTACTTATCCTGCTCTCCCCGCTGGTTCTTATAAGAAGGTCCGGGTCTGGTGTCCCGGCCGTATAGAGGTAGTTCTGGAAGGTAGCCTCTGATATCTCGTCTATATTGAGTCTTCCCTCTTTAACGCTCCTGGAGACGGCCCTGCATGCCCCGACTATCTCTTCCCTTCCGCTGTAACTCAGCGCGAGGTTGAGCACCATGCCGTCGTTTGCCCCGGTGGTCTCCTCGGCTGTTTTTACCACCTCTCTCACCCTATCGGGCAACTCCGAAATATTCCCTATGGCCCTGAACCGGACGTTGTTCTTCATCATCTCCGGGATCTCGCGCTTGAGGTGCTCCTCGAAGAGCCTCATGAGGAACTTCACCTCTGAGGCGGGGCGGTTCCAGTTCTCCCTCGAAAAGGTATACAGCGTAAGGTACTGAACCCCCAGTTCCCTGCAAGCGGCTACGATATCCCTGGCGACTTCTATGCCCTTTTTGTGGCCGCTTATCCTGGGGAGAAACCGCTTCCTTGCCCAGCGGCCGTTACCGTCCATTATTATCGCTATATGACGCGGGGGCTTGCCTTTTAAGAGCTTGTTTTCCATATTCAAAATTTAACACAAAGGGCCTTCAACCTCAAGTCAACTCCAGCTCGGCCGGATAAGGCCCTGCCAGCTGCCTGCGGCGTTACACCTCAACTATCTCTTTTTCCTTCCTCTCGAGAATCGCATCGACCTCGTGTATCTCCTTGTCCGTCATCTTCTGGACTTCGTTCTGGGCCTTTTTAAACTCGTCCTGGGAAATGGCCTTGTCCTTTTCGAGCTTTTTCAATGCTTCGTTTGCGTCCCTCCTGGCGTTCCTTATGGAGACCCTGCTCTCCTCGGTATACCTCCTTGCGATCCTTACTATCTCCCTTCTTCTTTCTTCGGTCAACTGCGGTATCTGGACGCGTATGAGCTTTCCGTCGTTCATAGGGGTGAGCCCGAGGTCCGAGGCGAGTATCGCCTTTTCGATGGCCTGGATCTGGGTGGTATCCCAGGGCTGGATGGTAATAAGCCGGACCTCCGGGGCGGCAAGTGTGGCCACCTGGTTTAAGGGCGTGAGGGTGCCGTAGTAGTCAACCTTTACGTCGTCGAAGATCGAGATCGAGGCCCTGCCGGTCCTGAGCCTTGCGAGCTCCTTTCGGAGCGCGTCGACGCCCTTGTCCGCCCTTGCCTTGAGCTCGTTTACAACCCTACCTTTATCGTCCATATCGAACTCCGCTGAATTGCTTTACGCCGGGGCCCGGCGGTGCCGACTCCGCGCGTGTGTGTGTCGGGTCTCAGGTGGCCACCTTTTCTACATGCCCCCTTACCGTGGTACCCACGGTCTCCCCCTTTACTATCCTCACGATGTTACCCCTGGTCTTCAGGTTAAAGACCACTATGGGCAGGTTGTGGTCCATGCAGAGCGAGATGGCCGTTGCGTCCATGACCTTGAGTTTTTTCTGGAGGACGTCGAAGTAGCTCAATTCGTCGAACTTCTTTGCCCCCTTCTCCTTCATGGGGTCCCTGTCGTAAACGCCGTCGACCTTGGTCCCCTTGAGGATTACGTCGGCGTGTATCTCCATGGCGCGAAGGGAAGCGGCCGTATCGGTGGTGAAGTAGGGGTTGCCTGTACCCGCGGCGAATATCACCACCCTTTTCTTCTCCAGGTGCCTTATGGCCCTCCTTCTTATATAGCTCTCCGCGAGCTCTTTCATCTCGATGGCCGAAAGGACCCTCGTGAATATACCCTTTTTCTCCAGGGCGTCCTGGAATGTAAGGGAGTTTATCACCGTGGCCAGCATCCCTATGTAGTCGGCCGTGGCCCTGTCCATGCCCTTCTCGCTCGCCTCGAGGCCCCTGCAGATGTTGCCCCCTCCGACGACCACGGCGACCTCAACACCCATGTTGTGGACCTCCTCTATCTCTGAGACGACCGTATCGATTACCCCGGGGTCCACCCCGTATTCCTTCTCCCCCATAAGGGCCTCGCCGGAGAGCTTTAATATAATCCTCTTGTACCTGGGCTCCATCTTTTTATTTTTTTTTATTTAACTTTTTTAATTTATTGCCTTAAGGGCCCCTTTAAATCTTCAGCTCAACGAGCCCTCTCCCACCTTGAACCTCGCGAAACGTCCCACCTGGATGTTCTCACCGAGCTTTGATACGGCCTCGCTAACCACGTCCCCTATCGTCACGTCGGAGTCCTTTATGAAGGCCTGCTCCATGAGGCAGAAATCCTGGAAGAATTTTCCGAGCTTGCCCTCGACGATCTTATCGAGGACCTTTTCGGGCTTGCCCGACTCTCTGGCCTGCGCCCTGTATATATCCCTTTCCTTGCCTATGATGTCCTGCGGGACGTCTTCCCTTCTGACGTAGACCGGGTTCATGGCGGCTATGTGCATGGCCACGTCCTTCGTGAGTGTTTGGAAGTCTTCGGTCTTTGCAACGAAGTCGGTCTCGCAGTTCATCTCCACAAGCACCCCGACCTTCCCGCCGGCATGGATATAGGAAAAGACGATACCATCACTCGTTTTTCTTGCGGCCTTTTTCTGTGCCGATGCAAGGCCCTTCTCCCTCAGGTATGTCATCGCCCCTGAGAAGTCACCTTTTGACTCCTTTAGGGCCTTCTTGCAGTCCATTATGCCGGCGCCGGTCTTTTCCCTGAGTTCCCTTACCTGTTCAGCGGTAATCTCCATTTAAGTGAAAACCTCCGGTCCAAATTTGGTCGCAATATCGTAGGGCTTAACCCTGGGGAGCCTTCTCGCCCTCTTCGGAGGCCTTTTCGGCTTTTTCTACTTCTTCAGCGGCGGGCGCTTCCTCTCCCCCGCCCCCCCCGGTCTCCTCCTTGTCGGATGCGGCCTGGAGGCTCTCCTGGTAAAGGGCGCTCCCCTCCACGCACGCGTCGGCAACGGCCTGGGAGAAGAGCTTTATGGCCCTTATGGCGTCGTCGTTGCCGGGTATTATGTAGTCCACCTCGTCGGGGTCGCAGTTCGTGTCCACGATGGCCACGACAGGGATATCCAGCTTCCGTGCCTCCCTTATGGCGATGGATTCCTTTCTCGAGTCCACGACAAAGACGGCCGCCGGGGGCCCCTGTATGGTGCGTATACCGCCCATGCTCTTTTCAAGCCTCTGCCTTTCCCTTTCGAGCATGAGGGCCTCTTTTTTCGTGGCCGTGTCGTAGCCGCCGCCTTCTTCCTTCTTGTCGCATAGGTCGTTGAACCTCTTCAAGCTCTTTCTTATGGTTGCGAAGTTCGTAAGGAGCCCGCCCATCCACCTCTGGTTCACGTAGGGCATTTCGCACCTTCCGGCCTCCTCGGCTATCGCGCTCTGGGCCTGTCTCTTGGTGCCCACGAAAAGCACGGAGCCCCCGCGCGAGACTATGTCCTTTACGAGGTCGTAGGCGTCCTTGAACATCTTGACCGTCTGCTGAAGGTCGATTATGTATATGCCGTTCCTTGCCCCGAAGATATAGGGCTTCATCTTCGGGTTCCACCTCTTGGTCTGGTGGCCGAAGTGCACCCCGGCCTCGAGAAGCTGTTTCATCGTAAGGTAACCCATCTGTCCTCCTTTTCGGTTTTTTTCCTCCGCACCCTGGACTTGCCGGAATCCGTCCCCCTTCTCCCCTTTCCCCCCCTTCCCCCCGGAGCGGACACCGCCGGCGGAATAAGAGTGCGTGCGTATTTAATCTTTAATTTATATCATAACATAGCCCGCCATGCAAGGGAAAAAGCCC